>NZ_JAUBQU010000122.1:0-18306 GCF_036701435.1 Microcoleus sp. Pol12A5 | reverse complement strand
TAATTAATCCGAAACATCTCAAAAACTGGTTTACTAATTGCTGCTACTGTACCTCATAACATCCGGAAGTGCTGTAATCGTAGCAGATTGCCAAGGAAGTCGATTTTCCAGAACTAAATCCCTAGCCAGCCAGAGTTGCCAACTCATCAATGGCATTAAATCGCTCCAACGCTCAGATTGTTCGGGAGTTCTCAAGTTAGGCAATGTCCAATGTAATCGTTGCTTAACAAATCTATACCAATGATCGACTCCAAAGCGTCGTAAATACTTAAACCAGACTGTTTCGCTTGGGTAGAGTTCGTTCTCCCACCCAAGCCAACCACAATGGTGGAAACGGCTGACCGTTTGACATGGGCTTCATTCTTTCCACGAGGATTAAATTTACTCTCTGTTCAGGCGCACGATAAAAATGTAAGTCAAGCCATTGCCTGACTCGGACTTGCCCCAACTCTGGATATTCGTCAATTTCAATCACAGCATCCGCTTTACCGCCATGTGGTTTGGTCACCCGGCCTCATTTTTTGCCCGTGCTGGCGTGGTCTGTCGCGACCACTATATGCTGGTGGTGCTGACCACTTTCCAGGCATTCTTTCGGAGTCGCATTAAGCAATCAGCTTGAATGGAAGCTTGCGCTAGTACCCAACAAGCATTGCCATATTCTCGATCTAAAAGTGCTAAGACTGGATTGATGCTCTGTTCACAAACAAGTTTGAGTTGGGAAGCTGCTTTTTCTATGGGTGAAGACCAACTACTAATTCGTTCATGTAGTAGGGGTAATGCCCAACTTCCTTCTGCTTCGGGTATCCACGCAATTGTACTGTACCCCTGTCCAATAATTTCGCCTTTGTGATCTTCATGGGTTCTGTCTTGTAATGTTTTGGCATCTGGTCTGCCCCATGCAGTATGATCGATTGCCACTAAAACGTGTTCCGTTGAGGGTGCTTCCTCCTGTAATTGCTGGAGATACAGCAGCATTAGTTTTTTCCGGTCTGGTCTAGAGTCTTGCAATGCCTCGTAGACGCCGAGGCGTTTGACGATGGAATAATGGATTGAGCGAAAATTCCGCCAAACAGGCTGCATTCGGAGTCGTCATCACTGCATCCATCAGCTCGAATGTCGCATCTTTTGCTTTTACTAATAACTCGTATGCTGCTTGACGGAATTCCTTTAATCGTTCACTGTTCATTTAGGGAGTGGATAGGTTTTCTTTTTCACCCTTATTCTCTCCCGGCGCGGTGGCTCTAGTTCTTCTGAAAGCCACCGTTCTCATCTTTATTTAGTCTAAAGTACAGTTATTCAGGTTGTTGAGAAAGAGGAGTGGGAAGGGGAAGGAAAAGGAGAAAGAGAAGGAAAAGCAGAAGGGGAAGGAACCCACGCTTAAAGACATAGGATTGAAGGATCGACATTATCAAAAGCTATGATGGGGTAAGCTATAGACAATAAAAAATTATGTTTGACCGAGCTTGAAAAACCAATCAATTGCTACGGGTGATTTTTTCCAACTTATTCAGCAATCCCTAATTAGGGCTGGCTGAATAAGCCTAAAACCTTTACAGAGAAAGACTTTGACTGGTTTGAACGTTCCGCGTGTGCAAGCTTATGAGCTAAAATCTGTCCAAAGGCTAGTACAACATCACTTTCGTAATGTACCGAAAAGTTGACCCAACCCCAAACCGGCCATCCAACTTTGACTTGCCTTTTGAGGGGCAATTGTTAAAAGATAATCGTTGGGTAATCATGGCGAAACTAATTCCGTGGTCAGCATTTGAAGCAGAATATGCTCAAAACTTTTCCGTAGATATGGGAACTCCAGCAAAATCTTTTCGGATGGCATTGGGAGGATTAATTATTAAAGAAAGGTTAGGAACCAGCGATCGCGAAACAATAGAACAAATCCGAGAAAACCCATACTTACAATACTTTATATGCATGACCAGCTATCTTCTGTCAAGCACCATTCGACTTATCAATGTTGGTTCATTTTCGACAGAGAATAGGTGTCAACCTAGTCAATAAAATCAATGAAAAAATGGTCAAAGAGCAGACCGAAGCACCAGGCAAAGTAGTCGATAAAAAGTCATCGGACATCAGCGAGCCGAAAAATCAAGGAAAATTAATATTAGACGCAACCTGCGCGCCAGCCGATATTAAATATCCTAACGACTTAGGAATATTGAATCAAGCCAGGGAACAAACCGAAACGGGTGCATCTCAGTTTTGCAAATCTATAAAAAAAGGCTAAAATAAAGAAAGCAGTAAAAATCTCAAAAAAGGATGAGGTAAAAAATGACACCCTCAGAGCGACAGCAGCTAAAAGCATACTTAGAAGGGGCTGCAGAAATTATTTACAGAAATACAGACCCAACAGAGCTAAAAAATTTTGAAAGTATAGAAAAAGTCTTACGTCAGAAAATCTTATCAGAAGTGGGACCCGAACTAGGTAGCTTTTTTTTTCAAAAGTCTCAGGAATTAAAACAGGAAAAACCCGAACAGTAAAATCTGTAGTAGGGTCGCTCAAAATTACCGACAACCAAGCCAAATATTTCGGATTAAAATCTCATACTCAACTTAGCCCGATGCTGGAGAAATGTGCTCTTTTAATCAGTGCCAATGAATCTTATCAAAGAGCAGAAAAAGATTGAGAAGAGTTAACCGGGATTAAAATTTCACATAGCACATTACAAAGATTAGTAAATCGACAAAAATTTGAATTACCTACCTCCAAACAAGGTGTACAAGAAATTACATTAGATGGCGGGAAAATCAGGCTACGCAACGAAACCAAGGGCGAACCCTGTTATTGGAAAGACTATAAAGCCTTGTGTTTAGATAATGTTTACTGTGGAGCTTTTTTTCAAAAGTCTCAAGATTTAATTGATTGGGCGAATAGCCAAAAACTGCTGCATCCTATGTACTGTATAGGAGATGGTCATCCGGGAATTTGGAACTTGTTTCAAGAAATTGGAGAGGCCCAACAAAGACAAGAAATTTTAGATTGGTATCATCTTAAAGAAAATCTCTACAAGGTAGGGGGTTCATTTAAACGATTAAAATCAGCAGAAAATTTGTTGTGGCCAGGTCAAGTTGATGAAACAATCAATTTATTTAAAGACCTAAAAAAGAAAGCATTTAAAACATTTTGCCACTATTTGGAAACCCATCGCTGTCGAATAGTTAATTACTTATACTATAAAGTAGAATCCATAGGTTCGATTGGTTCGGGAACAGTTGAATCACTCATTAAACAAATTGGAACACGGGTGAAACTATCGGGATCACAGTGGAATATTGAGAGCGTTTCCTCTATTCTTTCTCTTCGCTGTGCTTATCTCAATGGTCAACTTTCCACTTGATATATTTGCAAAAGTGAGATGCACCCAACCGAAACAATCATAGATGCTTTGCACACTCAAATTCAGTCACCACTAAAAAAAAACCAAGAACTTATTGAAACCTAGCTAGAAAAGAATACTTGACAGTAGCCAAGAAACGAAGACCATCACAAAAAAAGCGAAGAAAAGCGATTAAGAAACAACTTCAATATATTAAAATAAATTTAGCTCATATCGCGGTCATAGGTGAGCGAACGTGGCAGACCAAATATTATTATAAAATGCTATTAGTAGTCACAGAAGTCTACCGTCAACAGTTATGGATGTATGAAAATAAAACACATAGTATTGAGGACAGAATAGTAAGTTTAACACAACCACACATCGCCCCATCGTCAGAGGGAAAGCCGGGAAATCCGTTGAGTTTGGGGCAAAGCTGTCAGCCAGTTGTCGTAACGGATACGTGTTTTTAGACCGAATTAGTTGGGATAATTTTAACGAATCTGTAGACTTAAAAAAACAAGTAGAAGAATTTAAACGGTTCACGGGATTTTATCCCGAATCAATTCATGTAGATCGAATTTATCGAACTCGCGACAATCGAGCTTGGTGCAAAGAAAGAGGAATTAGAATGAGTGATCCCCATTTAGGAAGACCCTCGACAAATATTAGTAAGTCAACGAAGAAACAAGCTTTAGAAGACGAGAGAATTCGTAACTCTATTGAGGAAAAATTTGGAGAAGCTAAAAGAAGATTCAGCCTCGGTAGAGTGATGGCTAAACTTTCTAATACTTCTCAAACCACCATCCCCATAACTTTTTTGGTGATGAATCTTTCGGCCCTGCTACGGCAGGCTTTTTGGCTTTTTTTATGTCTATTTCAGAATATACACTTTTTTTCCTGTTTTCCACCTGTGATGATTAATAAAGATTATGCTTTGGACAAAATATCGCAAACAAAGCTTATATTATCCAGGGACTCGCGAGTTAATTCATCTTTCTAAATGCTGTTTTCTTACTTTTTCAGCAAGCCCTAATTATTCCCAAAAAACAATCTCCCCTACTTTTGTTTCAACACCACCAAGGCAATATCATCAAAAACTTTTTGCTCGCCAATATGCCGCCGCACATCTTCAATTACGACTTGCCGAATTTCCTCTACTCCTAGGTGGTGATTTCTGGATATGACTTCGCACAGTCTCTCCAAGCCGTAAAGTTTTCGATTAATATCGAAAGCTTCAGTAATCCCATCGGTATAAAGCACCACTACATCTCCCGGGTTCAGCAACACTTGAGTTTGGGCAACAAAATCAGCAATCTCCACATCCAAACCAATGGGGAAACCCAGAGATACCGTATCTATCCGCTCGACGCTGCTATCAGTACGCACCACTATTATCTCTTCATGTTGACCGCTGATATTGAGGATACTATCTTGATACTCTAATAATGCCAAGGTCATATTTTTTCCAGAATTCATCCGCTGGAGATTGCCGTAAAGGGTTCGATTGAGCACATCCATAAACCTCACCGGATCTGTTTCATTACTTTCTTGAAGCGTTCGGACAGCGGTTTGCGCCATAATCATTATCACGCCACTTTCTAACCCGTGTCCCGTAACATCGCCGATGCTGAAATACACTTTGCCATTCTTAGATTGCACGTCGTAGTAGTCGCCACCCACTTCATCTGCAGGTTCCATAAAAACAGCAATTTCTAAGTCTTCAATTGCCTCAATTTCTGAGAAATTTGGCAGCACCATTTGTTGTAGTTTTCTCGCTACATCTAATTCGGCACTTAAGCGGATGTTCTCTTTTTTCAAGCGTGAGTTGAGCGCAGTAATTTCTTCATAAGCAAGGGCGAGTTGGCGGTTGGAATCAGCTAGTTGAGCCGTGCGCTGTTGCACTTTTTCTTCTAAATTTTGATAGAGGCGAGCATTTTCAATGGAAATAGCAGCTTGAGCAGATAATACTTTTAAAAGTTCCAATCTGTCGGCGGTAAATGCAGCCTCGGTTAAATTATTTTCTAAATAAAGAATACCGAGGCAAATTCCTTGATGTTGAATAGGGAGACACAGTAACGATTTAGGATGACGCTGGATAATATAAGGCTCGGCAGCCCAATTAGCTTCCTTAGTTGCATCATTAATTACTAGAGTTTCAGCCGTGCGCCAAACATAATTGACGATTGATACCGGAATCTCTTGGCTGCTGTCAACTGAGATAGATTGCAAGTGGCACTCGCTACCAAGCGATTGAGCGGTGATAAATAATTCACCCGATTGTTCTAAAATCAGAGCGCCGCCTGTTGCTCCTGCATTTTCCATCACCACTTTTATTAAAGTTGAGATTAACTTATCGAGATTAATTTCTCCAGATATGACTTGAGAGGCTTCGATGACTGTTGTTAAATCTAGAGCTGATGAAATACCTGTACCAGTGCTACTTGTAACTTTGAGCGCGGCGATTTCATGAGTCATCAGAGTTACTGTATCGCCCAATTGCGCGCCAGGATTTCTAATAAAAATAGGGGCGAGTAATTGAGGATAGCGTTTTTCTAAATCTTCAATTTTTGCTTTGGCTCCCCAGCGAGAGTAAGCGTAATAAGCTGCTATAAGGTAGGTTTGAGCAATGGTTTCTTTACCCCAAGCTAAATAAAACTTGGCGGCAAGTTCGTTAGCGATTGCTTCTTCATTGACGTACTCGTTTTCTTTGGCGATGGAAATAGCCCGATCGTAATTATCCATTGCTTCTACATTTTCACCCAGAACCCGATGCCGTTCTGCTTCCACCAGATAAAATTTATGCGAGTGATTCATCGGCGCGTGTTCAGCCCAGGTCTTGAGTTTTTGCTGATTGTGTGCTACTTTTTCTAAAATTCGCTCGCGATCGCTGGTGGATGAATCGGTCAAAATCGCTAGCTGTACCAGGGAGTCGTAGAAATGGAATAGGGGTACACACAGAAGAGCGATCGCGCTATCAATATATTCCTCGGCCTTGGCAGTATTTGCGATCGCTTGTGGCAATTCCTCAAACAGATAACAGAGAATCAGCTTGTTTAAATACAAATAGTGCAATCCGTTTCTGTCGTTGCCTTCTAAATGTTGCGACACTAATTCTACTTCGTCATAAGCTTCACCCACTAAAAGGCAGCGATTTTCCGACTCACCTAATAAGTTAAGCACTGCCTGCCTAAAAATTTCATTATAATTAAATGAGGCAATTTGTTTTAGTTGTTTGAGCGCATGACTGTAAGACGCCATTTCCCGTTCTAAGCCAGTTAGTTCGGCCCCAGCAAAATATAAATGGTTACAGGCGTAACAGACACTGTAAGCCGCAAATTCTAAATCTCCAGTTTCCAAGCCAATTTGGTAACTCTCTAGCAAAGGTTTTAATGTTTTGCGGACTGGTTCTTTCCAATGGGCGACCATACCACCAAAAATAAAGAATGTTTTTGGTTTAATTTCCTTAACGTTGAACTCCGAAGCCACTGTTAAAGCTAAGAGACCAAATTGATAACCCAATTCAATATCTCCCACAACGCCGCACATAATTAACCCATAGGTGGCATAAGCAAAAGCCGACCAAGCAGCATTGCCATATTGCAGGGATAAATTCACCCGATGGCACACCGTCAGGGGATACATCTGAGGCGCAGAAATATAGGTGGCAGAGGATAAACTCGAAAGAATTTGCATCGCTGCCAATTTTTCTGGATCCGTCATCGCTGGCAAGTTAATCAAGTCCTCGATTGGGCGAGAACCCAAATTTTCTCTCGTTTCCACCATTGCTTGCTGAATATCTGATGGTTGGGTGTTTTCTGGAAAATCTATCCCCAAAAGCTTCAGCACTTGTAGCCCCGTTCTCACCGCGTCTAAACCTCGGGTTTGCGCCATGTAGGCTTGAATTTTGACTTCATAGACTTTCACTTTATCCAGCAAAGTTTTAGCTTCGTTCAAAACAAGTGCTGACCACGCCTCCATCTGCTCGAAGTTACCCCCCAGATAGGCTGACTCAGCGGCTAATTCATACAGTGCCAGCGTTCGATCGTAATTCGTTTGCCAGCTATCTGCTGTTAGCAGTTTCATGCCTACAGATAAATAACCGATCGCGGCCGCATAGGCTGTAGAAGCTTTGGCTTTACGTCCCGCAAGTAAATTTAACTGCACCAGTTCGTCTTGTTCTGTTTGACTGTCAATTAAATCGACGGCAATATTCAACTGGTTGACAATATCAAAAATTTTCTCTTCCCGTTCCGTTTCGGGGGTATTTGCCAACAGCAGCCGTCCAATTTTCAGATGAGTTGATTGTTTTTGGTCTTCGGGAATTAGAAAATAAGCCGCTTGCTGCACTCGATCGTGGAGAAATTTGTAAGGAACTGTCAGTTCTACATTCTCTTGACTTGTGACCGAAGACTCATATTGGAAGAATTTGTAAACTTCGCTAATTGGAATAACTAAACCTTCTTGCAAAGCTTTCCACAAGTCAGCCGCTGTCTCAGCTTGGGATTTTTCGCGGACAATTGCTAGGGTAGCGAGGTCAAAAGTGTTGCCGATGCAAGCTGCTAATTTCAATACTGTTTGAGTATTTTCCGGCAGTTTCTGCAACTGTATTGCCATAAACTCGACAACATCATCGCTGACGGAAATTGTCTTAACTTGTGCAATATCGCACTGCCAATAGTTGCAGCTAATATCAAACGATATTAATTCATCTTCGTAAAGCGATTTGAGGAATTGATTCGTAAAGAAAGGATTGCCTTTGGTTTTTGCCAGTACCAGTTCGGTTAAAGAAATTGCTCGCTCTGGCGGACAACTCAGAGTATCGGCAATCAGGCAGTTTAAGGAAGGTTGGTCTAAAGGTGCTAAGGTAATTTGATTGACCGTCGCATTAGTTTCCTTAATTTCATCTAACGTCAGCATCAGCGGATGTGCGGGAGAAACTTCGTTGTCTCGATAAGCTCCTATTAGCAACAGACAACGGGTATCCCCATCGCTTAAAAGCAATTGCATCAACTTCAAAGAAGCTGAATCTGCCCACTGTAAATCATCTAAGAAAATCACTAAAGGATGTTCTTGAGTCGCGAAGACTCGGATAAACTTTTGAAACAGCAAATTGAAGCGATTTTGAGCCGCACTTCCTTCTAGTTCGGGGGCGGGTGGTTGCTTGCCAATCAGCAGTTCTAGTTCGGGGATGACCTCAATAATGACTTGGCCGTTTTCTCCCAAAGTGGCTAAGATTTTTGCTTTCCATTTCTGCACAACAGCCGCAGTTTCAGTCAGCAGTTGTCGCATTAAATTTTGCAGAGCTTGTACCCATGCCCAAAAGGGAATGTTGCGATTAAATTGGTCGAATTTTCCTTTAATAAAATAACCGCGTTGGCGGACAATGGGTTTGTGAACTTCATTGACAACGGCAGTTTTACCAATGCCGGAAAATCCTGCTACTAGCATGATTTCTGAATTTCCAGAACTGATGCGTTCAAATGCTGCTAAAAGCGTTTCTACTTCAATTTCTCTGCCGTAAAGTTTTTCTGGGATAACGAAGCGTTCGGAAATGTCCCTTTTTCCTAATTCAAAGGGTGCAATCTTACCGCTAGCTGCGTACTGTTCTAAACACTTTTCTAAATCGTATTTAATCCCAAAAGCTGTTTGATAGCGGTCTTCAGCAGTTTTTGCGATCAATTTCATTACGATGTCATTTAAAATTTGGGGGATGGCGGGATTTACTGCAATAGGGGGAATGGCTTGACGGGCAATATGACAGTGAACTAATTCCATCGGGTCTGTCGATAGAAAAGGCAACTGACCCGCTAGCAGTTCGTAAAAAGTTACGCCCAAGGAGTAAAAGTCAGTACGATAGTCAATGCCCCGATTCATGCGTCCCGTTTGTTCCGGGGAGATATAAGCGAGGGTGCCTTCTAACTGATTGGGGTTTTGAATTTCTTGGCTTTCTCTGGGTAAAAGCGAGGAAATACTGAAGTCAATCAGTTTGACTTGTTTAGTTTTAGGGTTAATTAAAATATTCTGGGGTTTAATATCTTTATGAATAATTCGGCAGCGATAAAGTCCTTCTAGCGTCGTGACAATTTGAAGAGCTATGTCAAAAAAATCAGCGAGGTTATCGGTAATTTTTCCGGTTTTTGACAAAACCGGGGAAGTCAGGTAGTTAGCCAGGGAAATGCCACCATAATTCTCCATTATCAGGGCAAAACCATTTCGATAGTTTTCCAAGCTTAAATGTTTGACAATTCCCGGAAAGTCGAGATTTTTGGCAATTGTGTATTGATTGCGGAACTGTACCAGTTCGGTGAATGCTGGATACTCAGACTGAAGCAGTTTGATTGCAACTGGTTGACTGTCTAACTTTTTAATTCCTAGGTAAACTTGGGTTCTGTTACCATTGTAAATTTGTTCGGTGATGTAATAGCCAGGAATTTTTAGAGTTGTCATTTTCACTCGATATTGGTAATTTACAATTATTAATTCTTGGCTTATCGATATACATCATAACATCGACTTTAGGGCTGTATCAGTCATTCATTCTATATTGGCTAATTTTTAGCCTAGATAGAAGAATGAATCTTGGCTCTTACAAAAATATATTAACGTTATCCTTTATTTAGTAAACTTACAAACAAAATCTAGCACCCAAATATTAAGTCTTGTTATGATTTACTATAATATATTAACTATTCATAAATTTTATTGCTCTAGCAAGGGGACTAATAACTTGTATGAGTAATATTGTTGGCACGCAGATAAATTAATGGGTAAGATTTAAAAGTCAGTACAAGGCTCAAACTGAACGGGTATCTTCGGGGAGTTGTTAATGGATACAATTTTAGAAGTGTTCTTTCTACCACCGATGGCGATCGCGCGTTTAGGTAGCAGCGATACACCAATGGAAAGTTTCACTTGGACAGAAGATCCCAGCGTCTTTGGGGGCGATATGACTATTATAACCCCCCAAGTCAGCTTAGAAGTCAGAGAAGATGGCTCTCTGTGTCCTGACCTACCTCAGTCGATTCGCTTTCGGGATGGCAAGTCCTTGCGACCAGTTGCTCCCTTTTTTGAGTTGTGGGTAACGGTTCAGTCAGGGAAGGATGGCACGATTAAGGAAGTGCCCCTGACCTTAAATTTACTAGCCGAGTTGGGCGCTTCCACTGAAAACATTCGGTATCGGATAACAGCAGGAAACCGGAAAGCTTCCTTCCGCACGGGCGATCCCGCTTGTTCCTACACCGCAATGGTAGAAGTGGCTGGCCAGGATTGCAAGCGTTACCCCCTGCTAGCATACAGCCGTCACACTGCGGGTCAAGCACCTCTAGTTTTGAAAGACCATCCCATTCCTCTGGGTCACTTCCAAGTCATGCGTCCGACTCCCGAAACCAAGTTGGGGGTTGACTTGAGTCAATTGCGCGTTCGCTTCACTCCTGCTAAAGGAAAAGTCTACGGCCCGCCAAGCGCGATCGCAGGCCCAGCTTCTGGGTTACCCCCCGGTGAAGCAGCAGCGCCTCTTTCAGAAGCGGGTCGCGTTTATGAAATTGTACCGCCAGAAAATCGTATCCTCAACGAAAATACGGTGTGGTCAAAGTATATTTTGGGACGAGAATACGACGATGCTTTACCCTCCGATAGTTATGACGGCGCCAATGTGGGGGATAACGCTTCCTGGGGAGTGGTGGATGATAGTTGCGATGCCGTTATTGAAGCTTACCTGGCGATCGCCTCCGAGCGCTACGTTGCTACGGCGCGAGTCTTGGTCGGCCCACCGGATTTTGCTCCGGATCGCCGTCCCTTTTACTCGATCGCCGATGACCTCGCCGATCGCGATCTGGATTCAGTACAGGTAAATAAAGACACCGAACAAGTAACGGCAGAAGAAATTCAAGATTTATTCCACCGCATCTATGAAACCGTGAGCTTGATGAGTCTGGATTCAGCACGCACCCGTTCGATTCGGGAAAATGATTCAGACGACCAAAAGCCTAACTTTCCGGGTATGCCCCAAATCGACAAACGCAGTTTGTCGGGGGAAGATGTTCCTTATGTCGATAAAAGCCCTGATTTGCTGATTTCTTCAGCCCCTCAAGAAGAGAGCATTAGCGTTAAACGCGATCGCTTGCCCTATAAAGATGTCGCTCATTTCGTTCACACGCCCCTCACCGATATTGACACCCTAATCCATTTTTTCCGCAGTCACCAAAGACACATAGAGCGACTGATCCGTCCTCCCTTCGGTCATTTCCACCAACTAACAGATAATCCACCACCGGATGTTGAACCCAACCCTGATTTCCGCGACCCTCGCATTTTGCGCGACAAACTCTACGATATGCGGATGCCGCCCTATATGCGCGACTCAGATCAAAATCCTCTATCTCTGACTCGACGGCAGTATGAGGAATTGATGGCATTGGTGAAACTGTTGAACGAACCGCAAGCAAAATAGCGGTTTTAAATCGAACCAAGAAGGGAGTTGTCATGGCTGAACAAAATAACACAGCAAAGAAAATTTTTCCTCGCAACTTAACTGCGAGAGCTACCTATCAAGTAGCGGGCAATCCTGTTACCACCCGCTTGGAGTCTGGGGTAGGTAACTGTTATCCGGGGCTGGAAATGCACGTTCCGGCCCTCGATCGCCGATTTTTTCCAGGGCTGCTTTTTACCTTTGTTGACTTGGCTGATAATCTACCTCCTTATACAGAACCGCAGCGGCGAGGGGCAAAGCTGATTTATGTCGATCTAACCGATCCACAAATGAATCGCAGCAACCCCCAAGTTACCGAACTTTACCGAGAACTGTCTGGAGATAAGGGAGCAAATTTGGCTGCGGGAACCTGGTACCTGCACTCGATCAAGCAGGACGGAAAAGAAATTTTCATGTACGAATATAGCAAAGATGGTAGTCGCACTCCCTTGCAAGGTTTAGTCGTCTGGCGTTTAGTCAGCAGTCTGAAACCTGAACCCGCTGCTTTAAAGATTAAATTAATCCAGCGGGATACCAACTTTCCTTTATCAGAAATCGAATTGACAGGTTGGCGGCGGCGTTACGTCGATCCAAAAACGGGAGTTATCGACCTTGCCTACTCTCCCGGTGAATTAGGACAAAGTTTGTGTTCCCCTTGGACCCATGATTTTCGCGATTGTGCTTGTCATTATTGGGCTTCTAATCATCCAGATGTCGTGTATGGTGCGATCGCTCCCGATGAAGAGATCCTGCCCGATGGCGAGTCAGCTAATTCCATTAAAGCCAATACTCCCATTGACTGGTTGCGCGAAGATCGATCGCCCTCTGGTACAGTAGCGGCGATGAATACGATCGACAAAAATCGCCCTTTCCAGTTCGACCATTTCCAAATTAACCAACACTGGGAAGAGTTAAATATTGTCTTGCAGGGTCATGAAATAGGAGAAACTTACCAACCTCAACTCCGTGAAGCTGACCCCGAACCGTTTAGTTCTCCTGTAGAATTGGCCGCCGAACTGCGAGACAAATTAGCTCCCTTAGAAATGGCTCTGGCTTTGGAATATTTGTATGCTCGTTATTCGATTAAAACACCTCAAGAAATTGAAGGCGACGTCTGGCCTACTCTCAAGTCAGATGTCACTTTCATGCGGCATTTTCTGATGATGGTAGCAGCAGGTGAAATGACTCACCTACGCTGGGTAAACCAATTGCTTTGGGGACTTTACCAAGCTGGATTAATTGAGTATTACCAACCCGTTTTGATCCCAGCTACCGAAATCCCGATAGGTCGTCATAACGAGCCGCGCCCCAGACAACTCCGTCCGCTCACTCTAGAAACGCTAGAGGACTTTATTAAAGTCGAAAAACCGAGCGGATATATTGAAGGAGCTTACGCACGGGTTGTTGCCACTTTGCGCCAACCGGAATATCAACATCTGAATCATTTATACGAATTGGCGATTCGGATTGACACCGACGGCGTGCAGCATTTCAGCCACTTCCGCGATATTAAGAAAGCTCTGAAAGTCTACCCGGCCGATCGACCCGATCTTTACCTCCGCAATGTCAGAGTAGGAACGCAGGATGAGGCTCGTCAAGCCCTCAAATTGTATAACGACATTATCCTTCCTCAACTTTACAACGCCTACTCTAGTTTCTCTGACAAAGACTTCCACACAGGTGGCAAACAAACTCATTTTGCGAGGGAGGCGATGACTAAGCTGAATCAAATTGCTGATGAACTGGCACGTCAGGGAATTGGTATTCCCTTCTGGGAAGACTAATTTTAGGTTGGGTTTTCTACTTCTTTTAAAATCTTTATGCGCGTTAATTACTTGAGTGATGGTTCGGAAGTATTGTCAAAACTTCATTTTTTTGACACAGAATATGGCTTACATATGCTGATTGCCGATGGCTCTCAAGTTTATGGAATAGAGCCAGAATTACAACAAGAAATAGAGGCAGCAGCCAAACAAAATACCGATACCGTCGATCGCCTTCTCCAACAATACGGATTGACTGCCAAAACCTTTATAGACGGTCAACCGTTGTCACAACCGCCATTAAAAGCACTGTCCCTCGCTGTTGCCCAGAAATGCAACCTGGGATGCACTTATTGTTACGCCCAAGAAGGCAGTTTCGGGGGGGCTGCCAAAAATATGTCTTGGGAGGTGGCAAAAGCGGCTGTGGAGCGATTATTTGAGGAAGCGCAACCCGAAGAGCGCGTGAATCTCTCTTTTTTGGGAGGAGAACCTTTAGTAAATCGTCAATTAATTCATGCTGCCACTCAGTTAGCTTTTGATTTATCCCAAAAAAGAGGTGTGAAAATTGGCTTTTCAATTACCACGAATGGTACTTTGCTTGAACCAGAGGATGCAGACTTTTTTGAGCGGTATGGATTTGCCGTAACAGTAAGTTTGGATGGTGTGGGGGAAGTTCACGATCGCACCCGTTCGTTCAAAAGTGGCAAAGGCAGTTACGAGCGAGTCATGGCTAATATTAAACCGTTACTATCCCAGCAACGACAAATGCAAGTTTCCGCCCGCGTTACGGTAACACCTAAAAATTTGTACCTGCGAGAAACCTTGGAGCATTTTATCGGTTTGGGATTTCACAGTATCGGCTTTTCTCCCATGCTGAGTTCGCCAACAGGACGCGAGCAAATGGAAACAGAAGCTCTCCAAGTGATGCTTGCACAAATGATTGACTGCGGGCAAGAATTCCAGCAGCAAACAATTGCAGGAAACCGCTATCCCTTTGCCAATATAACTTCAGCAATACAACAAATCCATCGAGGCACTCATAGACCCTACCCTTGCGGTGCAGGTGCAGGATATATGGGGGTATCTGCGGAGGGCAATCTCTCTGCTTGCCATCGCTTTGTCGATGATGAGGCTGGTTTTATGGGCAGTCTGAAAAACGGCATCGATCGAGAAAAACAAGATCGGTGGTTGGCAGAAAGACAAGTCGATCGTCAAGAACCTTGCAATAGCTGTTGGGCGCGTTATTTGTGCAGCGGTGGATGCCATTATGAGGTGATTCATCGCGGTAGACCTGCTTGCGATTATATTCGGGGCTGGTTGCATTTTTGCTTGCAAACTTACGTCAGTCTCTTAGAAAAATCCCCGGATTATTTTACGGGCGATCGCATTCCTATTTGAATTAACAGGACTTAAGCAAAAAAAACCGGGATTCTATGAAAAATCTTCGCTTGGGAATTAGATATTTACGCAGAAACTAAGTTTTTAGGTTTCTAACGCAGAGGCAAAAAAAGCGGATTTATTGAGACAATTTTTAAGCTAAAATCCAAACTCTCAAATCTCAAATCGAATGACTGCTAATTTCCCGATTGAAACCGAAGTTTGTGTGGTGGGCGGTGGGCCTGCTGGTTCTAGTATTGCTCGCAGGCTGGCACTTTTAGGTCACGATGTTTGTTTGATCGAACAAGCGGCGTTTCCTCGCCCCCACATCGGGGAGTCTTTGCCGCCGTCTATTATACAAATGTTTGAATTGTTGGGGGTGCGATCGCTAATCGAAGCAGCGGGTTTTTTGAGAAGCCATCGCGCGCGAGTTCGTTGGTCAAGTACCGACAATAGTTGGCAATCGCACCCCGGAGAATCTGGGTTTCAGGTCGATCGCAGCCGATTTGACCAGTTACTATTAGAAGCAGCCAAAGAAGTCGGGGTACGTGTTTTGCAACCGGCACGTGTCTCTCCTCCCCAACGGCAAGGACAATATCAATGGTTGGTTCCCGTTCGTTCGGGCGATCGCCACTACACCATCAAAACACGGTTTCTGGTTGATGCGACGGGAAAACACAGCCCGCTAGCTGGGAAAAAACAGCGTTATTCTGCGGCGACATTGGCATTATACGGTTATTGGAAAAATACCAGTTTTCATGGTGCAGAAAGTCGCCTGGAAGCAGGTGCAAATGAATGGTTCTGGGGCGCATCTTTACCAAATGGTACTTTCAATGCAGCGGTTTTTTTGGATAAGCAGCGGTATGCCCAAATAGGAGGCGATCGGCAAAAATTCTATGAAGATATACTAGCAAAAACTACTTTATTCCCAGAGTGTTTGGAGGGCAAGTTAGAAACTCCGGTGCAGCTTTGCGATGCCTCGTCTTATTTTACCATAGATCCGATAGGGCTAGATTTTATCCGAGTTGGTGAAGCGGCACTTTCTATCGATCCGTTGTCTTCCCAAGGCGTACAAGTGGCAATGATGTCTGCTTTTACTGGCAGCATTGCAGTACACACAATTTTAACCCAGCCAGATAGCACCGATGCCGCGATCGCTTTTTACTGCGACAGACAGAGAGAAACCGTCGATCGCAATCAAAAAACAGCGGCCCAATTTTATGCCGAACAAGATATTTATCCTGCTACTTCTTTTTGGCAAAGTCGCGCCCATAAGCCCCCGATTCAAAACCTAACTGAATGGCAATTGAATACTTCTCTCTTTAACCTCAACACTCGCATCCAGTTGTCGCCCGCGGCAAAACTGATGCTTGCACCTGTCATCCAAGGGAATTTAATTGAGAAAGTTAAAGCCTTGCACCATCCGGGATTAGATCGACCTGTAGCTTATTTAGGAAACGTTGCGATCGCCAGCTTCCTCGAAGAATTGGTTGCCGGACAAACAGTCTTGGAACTGATGCAAAAATGGTCAAAACAGCAAACTTTGCCGATTTGTTGGCAATTGCTGCAATGGTTTTGGTCTCAACATATTCTCGTGTCCCTTTGCCCATGACCTATCTATTATAAAAAGGAAAAACAATGACTTTCACTCGTGCTCATCTCAATCAAACCGAACAAAACTACTTATCAAAAGCCTATCGCTTTGAAAGAGCAGGTTGGATATTTTTACATATTGAAGGTGCTCCATTTGAACGAGGGTTTCAGCACGGCTATTTACTTGCCAAAGAGCTAGACGAAGCCTTAAAAACGATTAAATTTACCAGTAACTGGGATACAGGAGATACATTTGAGTCCTTGGAGAAAGCAGCAATGGACCTATACGATCATTGGTTAAACAAGGACGAGTTAGGTGGGGAATTTAAAACTGAGCTTGAGGGAATTGTAGCTGGAGCTTTGAAGGCGGGTGTAGAAATTTCCTATCCAGAAATTTTAGCTTGGAACGCTAATATAGAACTGTTGGGTGATTGGTGGCCCCAACATAAAAATACACAACCCGGAGAATTCTTGCGAGGTCATCACTGCAATTCCTTCATCGCTACGGGTGACAAAACAACCGCAGACAGTGGAATTGTTCTAGCTCACAATACTTGGGATACATACATCAACAGTAACTCCGCCAATATCGTCATGGATATTCATCCCGATCGGGGAAATAGCATTTTAATGCAGAGTGCGCCAGGTTTTTTGCACAGCGGTACTGACTTCTTTTTAACAGGTATTGGAATTATGGGTGCCGAAACCAGCATTGCTGGATTTTCTGGATATGATGAAAAGAAAGCTCCTGAATTTTATCGAGTCAGAAAGGCAATGCAATACGCCCAAAGTCTTGATGAATGGATGGAGATAATGCAGGTTAATAATAACGGGGGGTATGCCAATAGTTGGTTAATTGGAGATATTCGCACGGGAGAAATTGCGCGGTTAGAATTGGGATTAAAATATGTCGGTATCACCCGCAAGCAAGAAGGATACTTCTGGGGATGTAATGTTGTCGAAGATCCGAGAATTCGCAATCAAGAATGCGATAACGTAGGGTATTCCAACCTACTCCAAAGTGGTGGGCGTCGGGTGCGTTGGGAGCAACTTCTGGCTGAGTATTGCGGGAAAATTAACATTGAATCTGCAATGGCAATGATTTCCGATGATTACGATGTTTACCTCAAAGAACACAATTCATCAAACCGCACCATCTGTGCTAGGTTCGATCGCGATCCTGCTGCCTTTAATCCTCTAGAATTCGGGCCTTACTATCCTTATGGAGCTAATGATGGTAAAGTAACGGATAGTACGATGGCTAAACAAATGAGTTTCTTGGGTCGCTACGGACATCCGGACGGCTCAACATTCAATGCTAAACAATTTTTAGAAGAACAGCCTCAGTATGCTTGGCAAAGTGAGTTTCTCAGAGATAAACCTCATCAGCCGTGGGTAAATTTTTCCGCTCGTAACGATGGAGAGATTTAGCCAAAAAATGGTCGCTCTGCGTTTACAGTTATAGAAAACATTGTATAAGCGAAACTTAAATCTGTTAACAGATAAAAATTAGTAGCGGTCGATAGACAGTTTTCTGTTTTGAGTAAAATTTTATTGAGTCTTTAAACAGCAGCCCATGTTTTATTTGATATTAGGACTTACGCAACTGGCAGACTCCAATCGATTTGTAGGATGCGTCAGACTTTCGTTATAAAACGATTATCGAGGGTTTGGGATAGTAGCGCACCTTACTAACTGTAGTTTAGACTAAAAAATGATTGCAGCCAAAAGTAGCTGCCTTTGAATATCCGGCAAGCTGTTACTCAAAAAC
>NZ_JAUBQU010000011.1:0-87180 GCF_036701435.1 Microcoleus sp. Pol12A5 | reverse complement strand
GTTCTTGTTTGACTGACAATATATTAGATTCTTCTGAGTCCTTTTGTCAAGCGTGATTGAGATGCTCTTACCCTGCATTAAATGGCATTCGTTTATTGCATAGACTACAAGCTGTCCCGACTCTATTTTCTATCTATTATCTTCGAGAAATTGGTTAAGTCTTTCAATTCTTTTTTTGACTGCTTTTTCATTTTTTCTCGGATTTACTTTTTCAGCTTTTTGTCTGGTTATCTTCTCTTTTCTGTAAATATTATAGTAACTTTATTTCGATTTAAATATGACATCGTACTCCTCTATTAAATATATTTCTATTTCTGATATATCCCAATATTATTGGCGGCATGATAACCATTTTATGGTTGATTCTTCTTCTTTTGTTAGCTTGGTTTTCGCTCCTCTATAGCCTAATCTTAGACCTGGTATTCCTTGTGTTATAAATTTTTTCCCTTTACTTACAAAACCTTGAGATACATTTAGTATATTTTATATCGCTCTGTACACATAACCTTGGAGAGCTAGTTTTACTGCTAAGGCTCTCTTCATTTCTCGCGAGTCTCCATTACTATTTATAAATTTGATTAAACCTTCTATTTGTCTTTCTTTTTCATTTTGATTGGCTTCCATTTGCTTTCTTCCCTTTCATTTCTTATGAAAGTTTCCTATGTATTTTACCATAGAAATCCATATTTACATCTCAAATGAAATTGCTATAACAAGAAATAACCTTTGAATGCTAACGATCGACAGTTAGTCAGCAAACAGCGTGATAGGTCTGGTCATCCCCGCCTTGCCTTTGAGGAGCTAAGTCCTGCCTACAAGCTTAAACATTTATTTTAAAAATCATTTAAATTAGAATTGATTGGCTTACTACCGAGTTAAGCAAGATAGGAATAGTGGTAAAATTAATTAGTTATACGTTAGAAAAAATAACTCTTAAATAAAATTTTTTAGTAAATTGATTAATTAATTAATATTTATTTTGCCGGAAAGCACATGAATGAATAAAGCTCGTTAATTCGTTTCGGGAAAACTTGGCATTTTCATCAATTCCAAAGACTCTTGCCTTACGCGACCCGCCATGGCAGCTAACTGCAAGCTCATAAAAGCATTCAAATCTTCCAAATCACACTTGGCTGAGGAAAAAATATTCTGCATTTCTTTTTCCGCTTCCAAACTCAGATATCCAGCGGCAATAGCTTGTTTTACAACTTCACGAATCTGCACGGTAGAAATTTCCCTTACTAAATTTTAACTAATCAAAAGCAAACAAGTTACTAACAGGAAGTTTCGGAAGCCGTCTCGCCAAAGATTTCAAATTTTTTCAGCTCGCGAGACTCTTGTTTCACTCCTCCGGACATAGCTGCTAGTTGCAAAGCCATAAAAGCATTTAAGTCTTCTAAGTCATAGGTGGTGGTAGTTAACATCCGCCGCAGTTGATTTTCGGCTTCAATGGTTAGATAGCCTAGAGCCAGAGCTTGCTGGGCGAGATCGCGAATTAGTACCATAACACTTCGGGGTTTTATTGGTTCAAGTCTCAGTATCAACTGTTTTCACAGAATCAGCAGTGACGGCTATTGCTCGATAGGTGTGACATTGTTACGGGACACTCGTGACAACCGGAGTCGGAGAGTGTGACTAAGTATTTGCACGGTTGTGACGGCGATCACGCGGGGGATGCTAGAGGCGGAGTCGGAGACTGGGGAGTCGGAGAGTGTCCGGGTGTCTGCATGGGGGAGTCGGAGAGTGTCCGAGTGGAGGAGCCGGAGAGGGGGAGCATTTTTCTTTTTCCCTGGGACTAATTATTGATGACTACTGCCTTCTACCTTCAGAAGACGCTCAACGTCTATAATCAGCAAGTTAAATATTTACGGCAAGACATATGGAACTAGCTCATAAAGATTTGCTACAACAAATAGCCCGACTATCGGAAACTTATGCTAATTTGGCCGATCGCCTATCCCAAGCAGCAAAACAACTGCAAGACTCGGGCATTCCTCCCTCTGACAGCTTGCTGCAAGAAGTAGCCGCCTACAGCCGCAACTTTGCTGCAGTCCAAAAACAAGCTCTCGAAATCAACAAATCCGCGATCGCACCGGGGGAAATTGCTTCCCTCAAAGACATTCAAAACTTAGTCGAGACTGCCGCAGCTTCCGAAGGTAAAGCAGAAATTCGCGATGCAGCATTGAAAGTGATCGATCGAGTATTGGCGATCGCCCACCGCGAACAAAGCGACTTCGCACCCTTACAATCAGTTCATGCCAAAGCCCGCGAACTGCAGCGCGCGATTTCCGAATCAACCCCAACTCAACTGCATTCTGACGCAGAATCCTTAATCAGCGGCAAACACCCAGTTTCAGCAGTTCTCGCCCTGGTGGAACAGCAAGACAAATTAGATGACGAACAGTGGGTAATTCTCGAAGAAACAGTCAGCGCCGCTTTTGGCAAACAAATAGCCGTAGCCATTTCCAGAGGCAAATTAACCATTGCTGAGATGGTAAAAGCAGCACCTGCAAAAGTCGAACCCGCATTTAAAGCAGCGCCCGAACAAAAAATCAGCGCCGAACCTTTGCCAGAAGTGATTGTCATCCCGTCAGGAAATGTGGCACCGAAACAAGTTACAGTTGCGCCACAAATCCAGATTTTGGAATCCCCCGCACCTTCTGTCCCCATGCACGAGGTGATTATTGTTCCCAGCGTGGAAGTACCTAAGTCTCTTCAGACAACCGGTTCCGGGAACATTGTCTTTGGGGCACCTCGGGACATTCAACAAGCTCCTGTAGAGGGCGGTTTGGGAATCAAAGTTTTGGTGCACATTCAGGGAATTGGCGATCGAACTTTCGGTGCTCAAGAATACGCGGGTACTAAAGCTCAAGGGCGCCGTGTCGAAGGATTTCAAATTAATATCGAGCCCCCAATTCCCGGCTTAAATGTCGAGTACATGGCTCACGTCGAAGGTGTTGGCGATACTCCTTGGCTCAGCGAAGGAGAATTGGCAGGTTTTCGGGGTCAAGCGAAACGAATTGAGGGATTTGCGGTGCGGTTGAGCGGGCCGCAAGCTGATAAGTACGACGTATTTTATAGCGCTCACATTCAGAATATCGGCGACACCGACGTGTCCTCCAACGGCGAATATTGCGGCACTCGCGGCAAAGCTTTAAGAATCGAGGGCATTAAAGTTTGGATCGCGCCGTCTGCTAGTTCCCAAGTTGTGGCACCTGTGGGTTTAAAAGTGTTGGCGCATATTCAAGGAATTGGCGATCGAACTTTTAGCGATCGAGAATATGCGGGTACTAAAGCTCAAGGCCGCCGCGTCGAAGGATTTCAAATTAAAATAGAGCCTCCCGTTCCCGGTTTAAATTTGCAGTACATGGCTCACGTTGAAGGAGTTGGCGATACTGCTTGGATCTCGGAAAGCGAGTTGGCAGGTTTCCGGGGCAAAGCCAAGCGCATTGAGGGATTTGCCGCCCGCCTGACAGGGCCGCAAGCTGATAAATACGACGTATTTTATACGGCTCACATCCAGAATGTAGGCGATACTCCGGTTACTGCTAACGGTCAATATTGCGGCACTCGCGGCAAAGGTTTGAGGGTTGAGGGGATGACGGTATGGGTTGAGCCAAAAGCGTAAAAAATGAGAATGAATGGAAAATTTTAAATGGCTTTTTCCATTCATTTTGTGTTGTTATATCATTTGGTCTTGGTTAGTTTTTGTATGATTTGCGCGATGGTAGGGGAGGGTTTTACCAACCATCTACGCCAAAAACTAATAATCCCATAAACCCGCCGCTCAACGGTAAACCTGAATGTACATTTTTTCCCTTCGATCAAAGTCAAGGTTGATATAGGTTATTAGTTGTGGGGGGCGGGTTTAGGAAAATGTTTGTGTGGGTAAATATTACTGGTAAAACCCGCCGCTACAGCATCAAAAACATTTGCACAACTTACGCTAGCAGACACTATATTAATGGTGTAGAACGTGCAACAAGCCTTCTACCACATGACCGATCGCACTTGGAGCAGCTTCGCAAGCTGCTGCTTCGGCGGCGCACTGGCCGGCGTGGAGTGCGTTTCCGACAGCCTGACTCCCTCCCTCCAGCGCATCGGCACCAAATTGACCGCGATATGTTTCTTGGACCATTTCAGCTTGAATTTTGCTGGTGGTCTCTTCGGGATTCGTTTCCCAATTGCGGATTGTTTGGACAATCTCGAATCCAGCCCAAATAAACATTCCGAGGACGATCGCACCAATCAAATATCCCATAGCTTTCTTTAAAGGTTGAGGTTGGCTGTAGCTAATTTAGCGCAACGATTGCCTGCAGACAGGATGCAAATCATTGCTGTTGAGTGCGGATGTGAGCCTTTTATAGCAGATGTTGAAGGCTTTAGTTATTCTTGAGAGAAGAAAGTCGATAGCCAACAGAATATTAAGCAATTTTAATATTTACAGGCTGTGGAATTACACGGTTGCTGAACGGGAAATGCTCTTTGGCGGCGCTACCTGTAAAATGTATCATAAATACTTTACAGGGCGGTAGAGTAGGAGTTAACATCGGCTGAGCCGATAAAACATTACAGCCAAAAACAAAATATTATCTCAGATGCACGCGATCGATGATTTTACCGTGCTTGGGGATAAATAGTTACTTGAAAAAGCCTTAAAAATCCGGCTACAGTTGCTCAAAAGTCTTTTCCATCAATACTTACATATAAATATGTCATTGCCAGCAGACGATCGCCCGCAGTCCGCAACCACTGATAGTGAATCTTCCTATCAACTTTCACCGATACAGCAGGGGCTGTTGTTCGACAGCCTTTCGGGCCAACAATCAGGGATAGACATCGAACAAGCTATCTGTAGCATCCGGGAAAATTTAAATGTTTCAGCTTTCCTCAAAGCTTGGCAGCAAATAGTGCAGCGGCATCCCATCTTGAGAACGAGTTTTTGTTGGTCAGGTGAACAAGTTCCCCTGCAAACATTACACCAACAAGTTGAACTGCCAAGCGTTGAGCAAGACTGGCGCAATTTGTCGGAGGGCGATCGTGCAAACCAACTCGAAACCTATTTGCAAGCCGATCGCCTGCAAGGCTTTGACTTAACTCAACCCCCGCTGATGCGTTTGGCTTGGTTCCGCTGGTCGGAAACCGAGTACAAACTGATCTGGACTTATCACCACATTTTGCTTGACAGTACCTCGGCGATCGTTGTTTTGCAAGAAGTTTTTAGCTTGTACGAATCTCTGTGTGCCGATCGAGCATTAGAATTACAACCGCCCCGCTGCGATCGAGATTGCATCGAGTGGAGGCAGCAGCCAGACATCTCTAAAGCAGAAACATTCTGGAAACAATACTTAAGCGGTTTCAGCGCTCCTACCCCTCTGGTTGGGGATTTTTCAAGGGCGGCCAAGATGCCCGCCCCACCAGGAAATTCATCAGTTGTGGAACAGGCATCTGGCCTGTTCCTGACACCAACAGAAAATTTATCAGCAGAAGCAGAAATCCGGCTTTCTAGCACCGTAACCGCAGCCTTAAACTCCCTCATTCAAGAACAGCAACTAACCCTAAATACCCTGCTGCAAGGAGTGTGGGCTTTACTTTTGAGCCGCTGTTCCGGTTCTGAAGATGTAGTATTTGGAACTATTTACAACAGCCGATCGCAGAATCTAGAAAACGCCGAATCAGCGGTAGGATTATTCATAAATACTTTGCCGTTTCGGGTAATTGTATCTCCCGACTTACCAGCGATCGACTGGCTCAAACAACTGCAAACTCAGTGGACGGCATTTCAAGAATACGGGAACGTGCCGCTGGCAAAAACTCAAGAATGGAGCGAGATTTCCCGCGGCACAGCTTTATTTGAAAGCCTGCTAGTAGTTGAAAAATATCACATTAACTCTGCCTTGCAAGCTCTGGGCGGCAACTGGCAAAACCGAGAATTTCAGCTTTTAGAACAGACAAGTTTTCCCCTAACAGTTTACGCATACGGGGGAACAGAACTGCTGTTTAAAATTGCGGGCGATCGCCAGCGCTTCGATCCGATCGCCATTACCCGAATGTTGGGACACCTGCAAACTTTGCTAGAAAGTATAGCGGCGAATCCCCAGCAGAAAATCAGCAAATTGTCAATGCTGACAGCAGCCGAACTTGCTCAGTTGCAGGAGTGGAATCAAACTCAAGCAAATTATCCGCAAGACAAATGCGTTCACCAATTATTTGAAGCACAAGTCGAGCGATCGCCCGATGCCATTGCCGCCGTTTTTTCCCACAATGCCCAACAGCAACTCACCTACCTGGAACTCAATTCCAAAGCCAATCAACTAGCCCATTACTTGCAGCAATTAGGCGTCGGGCCCGATGTTTTAGTAGCTATTTGCATGGAACGTTCCTTAGAAATTGCGATCGCCGTTTTAGGCGTTCTCAAAGCTGGCGCAGCTTACGTTCCCCTCGATCCAGCCTACCCCCAAGAACGGCTGACCTTCATGCTAGCCGACACCCAAGCTCCGGTTATCCTCACTCAATCTCACTTAGTATCGGGGATGCCCGCACATCAAGCCCGCGCCGTTTGCTTGGACGCAGACTGGGAAACCATCAGCAGTCACAGCACGGAAAACCCAGCTAGCAGCGTCTCTCCCCAAAATTTAACTTATACAATATATACATCAGGCTCCACAGGCAAACCCAAAGGAGTTCCCCTCCCGCACCGCGCCCTAGTCAACCTAATTGCGTGGCAACTGCAAAACTCCAGCCTTGAAGGCGCAGCCAAAACCCTGCAATTTGCATCTCTCAGCTTCGATGTCTCGTTTCAAGAAATGTTCTGTACTTGGTGTGCCGGCGGCACCCTCGTTTTCATCACAGAAGAAATCCGGCGAGATGCCCAGAGTTTGTTGCAGCTAATCGACAAACAAAAGATTCAAAGACTGTTTCTCCCTTTTATCGCCCTGCAACACTTAGCCGAAGCAGCCGATACCTATCAGCTAATACCGAAATCGCTGCGCGAAGTAATCACCGCCGGCGAACAGTTGCAAGTCAACCGTTACATAGCCAGTTTCTTTCAGCAGCTAGAAAATTGTACCCTGCACAATCAATACGGCCCCTCCGAGAGCCACGTTGTTACCGCTTATACCCTCGCAGGCCCGCCCGGAGATTGGCCCGCACTGCCTCCGATCGGCCGCCCTATTGCCAACACTCAAATCTATTTGTTACAAAAAGAGGGTGAGCCTATACCTTTAGGAGTAGGGGGAGAACTATACATCGGGGGGATTTGCTTAGCGCGGGGCTATCTCAACCGCCCTGACTTGACTGCTGAAAAATTTATTCCCAACCCTTTTCGACAAAATAAAATACTCGCGATCGAGGATGAAGAAGATCGCCTTTACAAAACAGGAGATTTAGCTCGCTACCTGCCAGACGGTAACATCGAGTACATCGGGCGGATTGACGGCCAAGTCAAAATTCGCGGCTTCCGCATAGAGTTGGGAGAAATCGAAACCGCACTGGCAAAACATCGCGCCGTCAAACAAGCTGTGGTGCTGGCGCGGGAAGACGAACCGGGGGACAAACGATTGGTTGCATACATAGTTGCCAATCCAGAGGAGAAATTGGCAATAGCCGACCTCCGCCCTTACCTGCAAGGGCAACTCCCAGATTACATGGTGCCTGCGATTTTTATGACTGTTGAGGCGATGCCGAAGACGCCCAGCGGGAAAATCGATCGCCGCGCCCTGCCGGCACCTGACTCGCAGCGACAAGAACAGTCCCAGAGTTACGCTGCACCGCAAAGCGAGTTGGAGCTTTTGCTGGCGGGTGTTTGGTCTAAGCTGCTGAAGCTCGATCGCGTCGGCATTCACGACAATTTCTTCGAGATTGGAGGCAATTCTTTGATGACGCTGCAAGTTGCAGTCCAAGTCCGGACTCTGTTAGGCAAAGACTTGCCGGTGGTGAAATTGTTCCAGCACCCGACGATCGCCCAATTGGCAAATTATTTAAACCAGGGACAAAGCGCGAGCCCGTCCAACAACAAATTTCAAGACAGGGCCGATCGGCAAAAAGCTGCTTTTAAACGGCAAAAGCAATCTACCAAAAAACCCTAATTTATGACAAATTCGCAGGAAAACTCAGAACTTGACGGCATTGCGATTATTGGCATGGCGGGCCGCTTTCCCGGCGCTGCCAGTGTCGGTGAATTATGGCAGAATTTGTGCAGCGGAGTTGAGTCTACAACGTTGTTCGGCGACGCAGAACTAGACCCCAGTATTGACCCCAATCTCAGACAAAATCCCAATTACGTCAAAGCTAGAGGAATTATTGACGGTGCCGATCGGTTTGATGCAGCATTTTTCGGCGTGAGTCCCCGCGAAGCCGAAATTACCGACCCCCAGCAGCGCGTTTTTTTAGAAATAGCTTGGGCAGCCCTAGAAAATGCAGGCTGCGATCCGAATACCTTCAACGGCTCGATCGGAGTGTACGCCGGCACGGGTAACAATACTTATTTTCCCAACAACATCGCCGGACGATCGGATGTAATTTCCCGCGCGGGCGAGTTTCAGGTGATGGTAGCCAATGAAAAAGACTACATTGCTACCCGCACCTCTTACAAACTGAATCTCAAGGGGCCGAGCGTCAGCGTGCATACCGCTTGCTCTACATCATTAGTTGCCGTTTGTCAAGCTTTTTATGCTTTGATGAGCTACCAGTGCGATTTAGCGCTGGCCGGCGGGATATCAATTACGGTTCCCCAAAATAGCGGTTATTTGTATCAAGAAGGGGGGATGTTCTCCAGCGACGGACACTGCAAACCTTTCGACGCCAAGGCTGAAGGAACCGTGTTCGGCAACGCTGCCGGGGCTGTTGTACTCAAGCGTTTGGAAGAAGCGATCGCCGACAGAGATACAATCTATGCCGTAATTCGCGGAGTCGGCTTGAATAACGACGGGGCAGCCAAAGTCAGCTTTGCCGCACCCAGCGTAGACGGGCAAGCAGAGGCGATCGCGATGGCGCAGGCGATGGCAGACGTAGATCCTGAAACGATATCCTACGTCGAAACCCACGGCACGGCAACCCCCCTGGGCGATCCGATCGAAATAGAAGCGCTAACTCAGGCTTTTTCCCTGAAAACAGCAGCCAAACAATTTTGCGCGATCGGCTCCGTCAAAAGCAACTTCGGACACACGATCGCCGCAGCGGGAGTCACAGGGCTGATCAAAACAGCTTTAGCCCTCAAACACCAGCAAATACCGGCCACTCTGCACTTCGAGAAACCGAATCCAGCCATTGATTTTGCCAACAGCCCCTTCTACGTCAACGCCGAACTCTCGGAATGGAAAGCCGGCAAAACGCCCAGAAGAGCGGGTGTCAGTTCGTTTGGTGTCGGCGGTACAAACGCTCACGTTGTCCTCGAAGAAGCGCCCGCCCTGGAACCGTCAAGTCCTTCTCGCCCGCGGCAGTTGCTGCTGCTGTCGGCGAAAACTCCATCTGCTTTGGACGCAGCTACCGCAAATTTGCGATCGCACCTCGCCCAAAACCCGGAGATCGATCTCGCCGATGCTGCTTACACCCTGCAAACCGGGCGGCAAGCCTTCAATTACCGCCGCTTCGCTGTTTGCAGCGATCGCACCGATGCCGTGCAGGTACTCGAATCCCTGCCCCCGCTGCGTACAGCAACCCGCTGCACCGAATCGAGAAATCCGGCAGTAATCTTCATGTTTCCGGGACAGGGGTCGCAATATGTCAATATGGGCTTGAATTTGTACGAATCCGAGCCTTTATTCCGCGAAACAGTCGATCGCTGCGCCGAAATTTTGCAGCCGCACCTCGGCCGAGATTTGCGGAAAGTCCTGTATCCCGGCAGCGATGAAGCGACAGCCGCCGAATCGCTGCGCCAAACTTTCTTGACTCAGCCTGCGATATTTACCCTAGAATACGCGCTTTCCAAGCTGTGGCAGAGTTGGGGCGTCATTCCCCAAGGTGCGATCGGGCACAGCATCGGCGAATTTGTAGCGGCAACGATCGCAGGCGTGTTTTCCCTGGAGGATGCCTTGATGCTGGTGGCAGCGAGGGGGCGGTTGATGCAAGATTTGCCGGGGGGTTCAATGCTGTCGGTGCGGTTGCCCGCAGCGCAAGTAGAAGGGCGGTTGAGCGCGGATTTGGCAGTGGCTGCGGTGAATGCGCCGGATTTGTGCGTGGTTTCCGGGCCGACGGAGGCGATCGCACTTTTTCAGCAGCAATTAGAAAGCGAAAGCGTTGTCTGCAAACAACTGCACACTTCCCACGCTTTTCATTCGCCGATGGTGGATTCGATCGTCGAACCTTTCGCCGAATATGTCAAAAAAGTGCAGTTGTCAGCGCCAAATATCCCATTTGTTTCGACTGTAACTGCTAGTTGGATAACAGCGGAACAAGCAACCGATCCGATGTATTGGGCGCGGCATTTGCGGGCAACAGTGCGTTTTGCCGACGGGATAAAAGAGCTTTGGCAAGATCCGAACCGGATACTTTTGGAAGTCGGGCCGAGAACAACGGCTGCTACTTTAGCTCGCAAACAAGCCAAAGATTTGAAAAAACAAGTTGCCATTTCTTCTCTCGGCGACAGCCCTGAAAATCAAACTGAATGGGCGGCTTTGTTGAGTGCAGCCGGACAGCTTTGGCTTTGCGGAGTATCGATCGACTGGCAGAGCTTTTATCAAGAGGAAACGCGCGATCGCCTTCCCTTGCCGACTTATCCCTTCGAGAGCAAGCGTTTCTGGATCGAACCAAAAGTGTCAGAGGGCAAGAGTGAAAGAGTGGAGGAATTGCCCGCTTCTCAATTACCAATTACCACTTCCCAGTTACCAACTACCAATTCCCAATTACTGATGCCAAATTCACAGGTTGAAACCAAACAAGCAGCGCGCAAATACAGACTTATCCCTGTAATTAAAAACATCCTAGAAGAAACTTCTGGCGAGGATTTAGGCAGTGTTGATGAGGACTTAACTTTCCTAGAAATGGGTTTAGATTCTCTATCTTTAACTCAAGTAGCGCTGAATTTGCAAAAAGAATTTAGCATCAAAATTACCTTTCGCCAGCTATTAGAAACTTTTCCCACTCTCGGCACTTTATCTGAATTTATCGATGGTGCTATGCCGCCGGAGGTTTTGCCTGCAACTCCTGCCGTCCAACAAGCCGCGCCCGTACCAGCACCCGCACCGGCGATCGCACCGACAGCAGCACCTCCTGCGCCCATTGCCACTCCCGTTGCAGTCAGCGCCCCTGTAAATCTGCCGTTACCCAGCCCTGGACCTCAAATTTTGAATCCCGTACAGTCTGGCAATCTCGAATACCTGATCGGGCAGCAGTTGCAAATTATGTCGCGACAGCTAGAACTGTTGGGCGGCGCTGGTTTGGTTCCCGCACAGCCGGCACCTGCAACCAACGGTCAAGTTATGCCGCAGGCGCCGGCACCCGTTCAAAATATCCCTCCATCCCAGACTAACGGCAGCGCGATCGCACCAACCGCAGCACCAACCGCAGAACCAACCGCAGAACCAAAAAAGGTGTTCGGTGCCGCCGCCCGCATCGACACATCCGATCGCGACGGATTAACTCCGTCGCAATCAGCATATTTAGAAACATTTGTCAAGCGATATACGGCGCGAACTCAGAAATCCAAACAGTACACTCAGACACACCGCCACCACCTCGCCGATCCGCGGGTAGTTTCGGGGTTTAACCGGACGATGAAAGAGTTGGTTTATCCAATTGTGGCGGTGCGTTCGTCCGGTTCGTGCGGTTCGTTTCTATGAAACTAGCCTGTATGGGTTAGGGGATTAGAGCCTTTACGCCGCCTTGGGTGCAAGCCCTAAAAGATAGTAAAGGTAACTTCAGTTGAGTGTGAGTGCGTCAAACTCAAATTTGACAAGTCTTACCCGCTAGGAATGGCGTGATGCCAAAACTGCCCACATGGATAGAGAACAAACTCTAAAAATGAAGCTGGGGACAGAACGAGAATAACAAACCTGAGATGGGAGCAACTCGTATAGGTAAGTAGTCAAGGTTAAACATTAGTTGAACTCTCGGAAAAAGCGTCTGAGCGTGAACGACCGAAATCAAGGTCGAACAACGACACAACATAACACTTCAAGTGTGAAAATACCCGCATTATTTTGAACTGGATAAATGCAATTCTGGGAAATCGTGGGCGAAATGAGAGAACCTAAAACTACAAAACAACTCAACCGAGGAACGAATAAAACGGCTCTTTCAACCTTCAATTTGAGAAAATTACTTCCTCAAATTGTGGACTCCTTAAATAAGGGTTAGCGGGTAGAGTTGGTAAGATGTACTCAAAAATTCAAGAAATCAGGACTCTTGGACAACTGGGTACGGTTTACATAGAAAATGTTCATTCAGGCGTAGAGAATGTTATGGCAACGGAGTTAAATCCAGTTGATAAATGGAAATCAATTCCTTGGCGCAAGCTGCGGAAAATTGTGTTTCGCCTACAAGTGAGAATATTCAAGGCTCAGAAGAACGGTAACGTGTTCCTAGTGCGTAAGCTTCAGAAACTTTTATTAAGCTCCAGAGCAGCGAAATTGCTTGCTGTTCGGCAAGTGACACAGTTAAATACTGGACGGAAAACCGCAGGGGTGGACGGAAAGAAAGCCCTCGAACCCTCACAAAGACTGGCACTATTTGAAGTGTTAGTTAAGAACTGGAAGCAATGGAAACATCAGCCTCTAAAGCGAGTGTACATACCCAAAGTAGACGGAACTAAAAGAGGACTAGGAATCCCGACCATTAGCGACAGAGCATATCAATGTCTCATCAAATATGCCTTGGAACCCGCAGCAGAAGCTACGTTCAACGCTCATTCTTATGGGTTTAGACCTAGCCGAAGCTGCCATGATATCCAGAGACAATTATTCAATAATCTCAACTCTAGCAGTAATGGGTTAGAAAAAAGAATTTTGGAATTGGATATTGAAAAATGTTTCGACAAGATTGACCACAAATTCTTAATGCAATCAGTCCAACTACCAAAGGCAGCAAAACAAGGGGTATTTCGGGCAATAAAAGCTGGAGTCAGAGGAGAATTTCCTTCATCAGAATCCGGTACGCCCCAAGGTGGAGTTTTCAGCCCATTACTAGCAAATATAGTCCTTCACGGATTAGAGAACGTTGGTCATGAGGTCAGATTAAAAATCAGAAATGGTGGCAGATATATAGACACTATTACTGGATTTCGTTATGCGGATGACGTTGTGTTTATTCTGAAACCAGAAGACGACCCTGAACCCCTCCGAGGACACATTGATAAATTCTTGGAAACAAGAGGATTAAAAGTTAAAGAAGCCAAAACCAAAGTCGTACATAGTACAGATGGTTTCGACTTCCTTGGGTGGAACTTCTCAGTTAAACCCAATGGTAAATTCATTTCAACACCAAGTCGAAAAGCTACAATTAGCATTAAGGCAAAAGTTAAAGAAGTGATAAAAGATAGTCGTTTCACTCTCGAACATCGAATCAACAAGTGTGGTTCGGTGGTAAGAGGGTGGAGAAATTACCATAGATTCTGCGATATGAGTCAACACAACCTGTGGTCACTGCGCTATTGGTTATGGAAATTCATTCGGAAACAAGGAAGATACAACCGTTATCAAACCAATAAGGTTATAAAAAGAGCAATTCCTGCGGTTAGTTGGTCAGCCTGCAAGTTTGTCATTGTCAAGGGAGATAAATCACCCTATGATGGCGATTTTGTTTACTGGTCAAAACGAGAGAATGCTCACTACGATGGGATAACGGCACGACTTCTCAAGAAACAGAATCACAAATGTACAGAATGTAATCTATCGTTCATGTCAGGTGATATTGCAGAACTACACCATATCGACGGCAACCATGACAATTGGAAACCTATAAATTTGGAAGTTCTACATCGTGAATGTCACCAGCATCAGACCGTTCACGGTCAGGTGAGAGTCCGAACAGCGGGTTAAACCCGACTTATTAGGTGTCAGACTAGGAGCCGGATGCAGTGAAAGCTGCACGTCCGCGTTCTGAAGGAGAGGTGTCCTGTGGTAACACAGGCATCGACTCTAATTAAAATTTGGGATGAAGACGGCAACGAGTACGTGGATTTAACCAACGGTTTCGGATCGAACTTTTTCGGATATTCGCCTGCATTTATCACAGAAGCGATCGCAGCTCAAATGCAGCGCGGGTATGAAATCGGCCCGCAAACACCGCTAGCAGGGGAAGTTGCCGAACTCGTGTGCGAGATGACAAAACACGATCGCGCCGCCTTCTGCAACACCGGTTCTGAAGCCGTTTTGGGCGCAATGCGGCTGGCCCGCACCGTCACGGGCAACAGTACGATCGTCATGTTTACGGGCGACTATCACGGGATTTTCGACGAAGTGATCGTGCGCGGCACCAAAAAACTGCGATCGCTCGCCGCAGCACCGGGCATTCCCCAATCCGCCGTTGACAATACCCTAATTCTCGACTACGGCGAACCCGAATCCTTGGAAATCCTCAAAGCGCGGGCGGGCGAGTTCGCAGCCATCATGGTAGAACCGGTACAAAGCCGCCGCCCCGACTTGCAGCCGCGAGAATTCCTCCACGAAGTGCGCCGAATTACCGAACAAGCCGGTTGCGCCTTCATTATGGACGAAGTGATTACCGGATTCCGAGTTGCACCGGGCGGCGCCCAAGAATATTTCGGCGTACAAGCGGATATCGGCACCTACGGCAAAGTCGTCGGCGGCGGGATGCCGATCGGGGTAATCGCGGGCAAATCAGCCTGGATGGACGCTTTAGACGGCGGTTTTTGGCAGTTCGGCGACGATTCGTTCCCGGAAGTAGGCGTTACCTATTTTGCAGGGACTTTTGTGCGCCATCCCCTGACTTTAGCAGCCGCCAAGGCATCCCTCGAATATTTGAAGCGCGGCGGGCCGAAATTGCAGCGCGAACTCAATGCCAAAACCGACAAATTCGTTGCAGAATTGAACGCCATCTTCGATCGAGAGCAAGCACCTTTCACCGTTAAAAACTTTGGTTCCCTGTTCAAAATCACGTACCCGCAAGATTTTACTCATGGAGAACTGCTGTTTTACTCGCTGCGGGAAAAAGGAATTCACATTTGGGATCACCGCCCGTGTTTTCTGACGCTAGCGCATTCCGACGCAGATATTGCTTTTGCCAAGGAAGCATTTAAAAACAGCATTGCCGAATTGCAGTCAGCCGGATTTTTGGCCGCTCCATCTGGTGGGACTGTTAAGGCGATCGAGTTCCACAAAAATGGCAATACAAATGGATCGAAATCGTCAATTGCTTTCTCGAACAATTCTCCCGTACCCGGTGCCAAATTAGGGCGAGATCCTAATGGCAATCCAGCTTGGTACATAGCAGACCCAGAGCGTCCAGGAAAACATTTACAAGTAGGAGATGGTTTATCAAATTGACGGTTAGCGTTGGTAATTAAATCCTGTAGGGGCGGGTTTTACCAACCGTAATTGCCAAAGACAGACCATCTCGAAAACCCGCCCCACCCAACGGTAAATCTCTATCTACCTGTAGGGGCGGGTTTGACAAACAATAATTACCTCTGACAAACTATCTCGAAAACCCGCCCCACGAACACGATAAATCTCTTCAAATCGGCCATAAATAAATTTCCACTAACAAACCAGGAAAAACGCAAATGCTCCAAACCGCAAAAACTCTTAAAATAGACCGCCGCACAGGTCTGACTCACCAAGAATTCGTCAGCGAGTACCGCAATCCCGGCAAACCAGTTATTTTTACAGATTTATCACAAGATTGGCCTGCCCGAACAAAATTTACGCCGGAGTATTTTCAAGAAAACTTTGGCGATCGAGAAATTGAAATAGGTGGTAACATTTACACGATAAACAAATTGTTCGATTTACTAAAAAATTCCACAAAACAGAATCCGGCTCCCTATCCTTTCAAACTAAATGTCCGCAAAGATTTTGCCGATTTAGAACCAGATATTTCTCCCAGACCGAGTATTGCCACACCCGATCGCACGCACAGCAGCTTAATCCCGAAGATGCTGCTCAATGATTTGTACGACTTAGAAATATTCTTCGGCGGGCCGGGCGGAGAATTTCCTTATTTGCACTACGATTTTCTCGGGCTGTATGCGTATATCAATCAAATTTACGGGGAAAAAGAATTTACAATTTTTCCGCCGGAGCAGCAAAAGTATCTTTACCCAAAACCAGGTGCTCCTTGGCTATCTGAGATTGAAAACCATCACAATCCAGACTTAAAAAAATATCCACTTTTGGCTGAAGCTACGCCAATAACTATTACAATTTCAGCCGGTGAAACGCTATTTATTCCCTGCGGCTGGTATCACACGGCAAGGTCGCTGACTTTAACCATTTCCGTAGCATTTGACCAACTTTGCGAATCAAACTGGAAATTTTTTACTAACGAATGTTGTATCCCCAGAGGCAAAAATTCGCTCAAAGCCAAGATGATTAATGCTTATCTGAGGGGTGCAGGTGCTTTGCTGAGTGCTCGCGAAAGATTGATGGGGATGGAATAATACCAAATTCTGGTTAGTTACTCCCTCGATCAATTGAATCTGCTGTAAATCCCCTAGGGGCGGGTTTGACCAACAATAATTGTCTCTGACTAATAATCTCATAAATCCGCCCCTACCCAAGGTTAAATCCCAATCGACCTCTTTAAAATAAATCTCCCATACAACAAAGACAATTGAATTTATTTAGTTGCACTACCGTTAATAGTCAATGAAAATAGCCACAGATTTACAACCAAAACTAACTGCTGTAGACTTCTATCCTTTCGCCGGCGGAGAACTTTTTGCTTGCGTACCCGCGACAGAATCGCAGAAAGAAATCTGGATTGCCGTGCAAATGGGAGACGAGGCAAATTGCGCTTATAACGAGTCGATGTGTCTGCGATTGCAAGGAAACCTCGACGTTGAATCTCTCCGATTTTCCATTCAGGAATTAGTACAGCGGCACGAGGCGCTGCGGGCAACATTTAGCCCCGACGGATCGACTCTTTGTATTGCGTCGTCCATCGCCCTTGACATTCCCACAATTGACTTGTCAATTTTGGACGAACGCGATCGTGAATCGAAATTAGCACATTTGCGCCGTCAAGAAGTCGATCGCCCTTTCAATCTAGTGCGCGGGCCGCTGTTTCGCAGTCAAATTATTAAGCTGCAAGAGCAGGAACACATCGTTATTCTCACCGGCCACCACATCATTTGCGATGGCTGGTCTTGGGGCATACTATTCCCGGATTTAGGTGCAATTTATTCTGCCAGAAAGCAAGGGTTAGCTGCCAATCTTCCACAGCCAGAAAGTTTTATAGAATACGCAATTTCACAAGAAGAAGAAAACTCAACAGCTACCGAAATTATTGAGGCTGAAAAGTATTGGTTAGAGCAGTTTTCAAACACAATTCCGGTGCTAGATTTACCGACAGACAGATCGCGACCTGCTTTGAGAACTTACCAGGGTGCGCGGGAAGATTGGGAACTCAATCCAGATTTGGTTGCTAACCTCAAACGCCTGGGCAAAAAAGCAGGATGCAGCTTTTTTACAACTCTGTTTGCTGGATTTGAAGCTTTTATTTACCGCTTGTGCGGGCAAGAGGATTTGGTTGTCGGAATGCCTGCGGCGGGACAACTGGTTGGGGGAAAAGACAAGCTTGCGGGACACTGCGTCAGCTTGTTGCCGCTGCGTACTCGCATTAACGGGGAAAAATCTTTTATCGATTATTTGCGATCGCGCCGCACGGCAATTTTAGATGCTCTCGACTGCCAGCAGATTACCTTCGGTACTCTGGTAAAAAAACTAGCAGTGCCGCGGGATTTCAGTCGCATTCCGCTAGTGCCTGTAACTTTTAATCTGGACGTGCAGCTTGCAGAAGAGCAACTTAATTTTGAAGGTTTTAAAGCTGAAGTCTTCTCGAATCCAAGAACTTATGAAAATTTTGAATGGGCAGTAAATGCCAGCGAAACAAAAAACAAACTCGTGCTGGAGTGCCAGTACAATACCAACTTATTTGATGCTGCGACAATCCGCCGCCACATGGGTGAATTTGAAGTGCTGTTAGAGGGGATAGTTGCTAATCCAGAGCGCCCGCTGAAAAACTTGCCGATTTTGACAGCAGCGGAACAACAACAGCTATTAATTGAGTGGAACAACACTCAAACAAATTATCCCGAATCAGCCTGCATTCACCAACTATTTGAAGTTCAAGCAGAACAAACTCCCGACGCTGTAGCCGTAGTTTTTGGAGAGCAACAGCTAACCTACCAACAGCTAAATTGTCGCGCCAATCAACTCGCACATTACTTGCAAACTTTGGGGGCTGGCCCGGAAGTGTTAGTGGGCATTTGTTTAGATCGCTCGCTCGAGGCGATCGTCTCACTTTTGGCTGTTCTCAAAGCCGGAGCGGCTTACTTGCCCTTAGACCCCGCTTATCCCAAAGAGCGGCTGGATTTCATGCTCTCAGACGCCAAAATATCGGTGCTTTTGACTCAACAGAACCTCGTAGAAAGACTTCCCGACTGCGGAGCCAAAGTAATTTGCCTGGATGCAGCGCGGGAGGAAATAAACGCCCAAAGTGAGGAAAATCCGGCGAATCTCGCTCATGCCGACAATTTGGCTTATGTAATGTATACTTCAGGCTCGACAGGCAAGCCCAAAGGCGTTTGCGTCGTCCACCGGGGCGTAGTCCGGTTAGTCAAAGACACTAACTATGCCAGCCTCACCGCAGCAGAAGTCTTCCTGCAACTGGCTCCCATTTCCTTCGACGCCTCGACTTTGGAAATTTGGGGAGCGCTGCTCAACGGGGCGCAACTGGCGGTATTCCCTCCCGGCAGCCCATCTTTGGCAGAGTTGGGAGAGGCGATTCGCTTATACAATGTGACAATACTGTGGCTGACCGCCGGACTGTTTCACTTGATGGTGGACGATCGCATTGAGGATTTAAAAGGTGTGCGCCAACTGTTGGCAGGCGGCGACGTTTTATCTGTTCCCCACGTCCAGAAGTTGCTGCGAGAAGTTCCAAACTGCAAATTAATTAACGGTTACGGGCCGACCGAAAATACGACTTTTACTTGCTGCGCGCCGATCGACTCTGCCAGTGAAATTAGCAATTCCGTTCCCATCGGGCGGGCGATCGCCAATACTCAAGTTTACATACTCGATCGGTATTTGCAGCCAGTGCCCATCGGCGTTCCGGGGGAATTATATACAGGCGGCGCCGGCTTGGCCAGAGGCTATCTCAACCGCCCCGATCTGACAGCCGAAAGGTTCATTCCCAATCCTTTGAGCGACAACGAAGAAGATGGATTGGAAAATGCACAAGAGCGATCGGTTTCAAGCCTTCTTCCTTCCTCAAATCGCCTTTACAAAACAGGGGATTTAGCCCGCTACCTGAGTGACGGTAACATCGAGTACCTCGGACGCACCGACAATCAGGTAAAGATTCGCGGCTTCCGCATAGAAATAGGAGAAATTGAAGCAGTATTAGCCGGACATCCAGATGTCACCCAAGCGGCGATCGCAGTTCAGTTAGATGCTTCGGGCAACAAATGTCTCGCAGCTTATGCAGTTTCCCGCCCAGGTCAAATTCTCGCAGCCGGTACCCTGCGCTCCTTCCTGCAAGAGAGACTGCCAGACTACATGATACCCGCTGGGTTTGTGTTCCTCGACGCTTTGCCCTTAAACCCCAACGGCAAAGTTGACCGCCGCGCTTTGGCAACTCAAAAGTGGCAATCTAGGGGCGCAGCGCCCAATGAAATAATTGCTGTTGCCCCGCGCGACCAATTAGAGCTCCAACTGACAAAAATTTGGGAAAAAGTTTTAGGCATCAATTCAATTGGAATCAGGGACAATTTCTTCGAGGTGGGAGGACATTCCCTGCTAGGGGCGCGCTTGTTAGCTGAAATTGAGAAAGTCTTCGACAAAAAGCTGCCGCTGTCTGCTATTTTCCAATCGCCAACCGTTGAGCAATTGGCTGACATTCTCCGCGAACCTGAATGGTCTTCGCCTTCTCCGTCAATGGTGGTGATTCAACCGGGAACCGGAAGTTACAAACCGCCTCTGTTCTGCATCCACGTGCTCGGCAGAGGATTGGAATTTTACCGTCCTTTAATGAATTATATCGATCGATCGCAGCCTGTTTTGGGACTGTCAACCCAGATTATGGATGAAAAATTGGCTCCCCCTAATCGAGTTGAGGAATTGGCAGCTTATTACATCAAAGAAATGCAAACTTTTCAGCCACACGGCCCTTATTTTCTGTTAGGAGTATCTTTTGGAGGGACGGTAGCTTTTGAGATGGCTCGGCAACTTCACGATCGAGGTGAGAAGGTAGCTTTGCTGGGATTGTTGGACACTTACGGGCCGGATGCTTTCACAAATTCGTCTCAGATGAAGCACAGTGAAGGCCTAATGAGAATTTTACGTCTCACTCCGGGTGCATTTATGAATAAAGCGAAGAGCAATCTGAGCGGAAAAATCGAGGGTCTCACCGAGATTCAGTGGAGAATTTTGTGCAATTTGTACCGCGCGGTGGGGCGTCCCCTGCCAATTTATTTGGAAAACTTCACTCATAGGGAATTAAATCATCAGGCATTGAAACATTATGTAGGGGGAGTTTATGCGGGTCAGGCCTCTGTTTTCAAGGCAATTGAGAGTGCGGAGGCGTTTGGGGCTGACCTCGAATTAGGTTGGGGTAGGGTAATTACGGGAGGAATAGAGGTTCACGAGATTCCTAGCGACCACCTTGGGATGTTAAAAGAACCTCACGTTCGGATACTGGGGGAAAAATTGCAGGCTGCGGTCGATCGGGCTCAAGGTTAACATAGGACAACTAGGACAATTGACAGTGGACAATGGACAGCAAAAACTCCGATATAATTTTCGCTGTGAACTATCAACTATCAACTATCAAATCGTTTCTGGTTGCATCGGAATGATTTAACCACAGAGGGCGCAGAGAACACAGAGGAAGATCGCAGAGAGATGAATACAGGACTGTGAAGCGCGGATTTGATATGACTCGATTTTACAATTCCGATGCTATCGGATTTGATATCAATTGTTTAAATCCCCATGCTAAAAACTCGCTGTCAACTGTCAACTGTTTAACCTTCCAATGCCGCCAAAAGACACAGCAACAAAGCCTCCGTCCACTCGACTACAGCACCGTAAGTATCGCCCGTGTGGCCGCCCAAACGGTGGTTAAACCAGGCTCCGGCAAAAATTCCGATCGCACTTCCCCCCAAAGCCATCCCCACCGCCAACAGCCACCGCTCGCCCTCCAAGACAACTTGCACCACGCTCAAACTCAGCAGCAACAGCACTCCTGGGATAAAATCAAAAGGAGAATAAATAGATTCCTTGTGAAAAGCTCCCTTACCCTCGGCCCGGAGATAGGGATAGCGGGCGATCGCCACCAGTTGGGCCCACCTCCCCCAACCGGCGACACCCATCAAAGCCAGCCACCGATAGTTATTCAAGTCCGAGAGAGCGGCAGTTTTCAGCAGCACGATCGCGATCGCAGCCATGGCCCCAAAGGCTCCTGTAACGCTGTCCCGCATGACTTCCAGCCTGCGTACCGGGTCGGGTACAGCCAGCCCGTCCGCCGCGTCCATTGCCCCGTCTAGGTGCAGCCCGCCAGTCACCGCGATGCCCAAGACTACCACCAAGGCCGATCGAGTCAGAGCAGGCATTCCCAACAACTGCAACCCAACATCCGCCAGGCCGACCATCCCCCCAATCAAAAGCCCGATCGCCGGTGCCAAGCGGGCAATGCCCCGAAACTCCAAAGTCCAAGACACCGGTACCGGCAAACAAGTATAAAAAGCGACTGCGGCTGCGATGGCAGCGCCTTGATTCCGGAAAAAGTCGATCGTAGAGCGAACCCATTTATCATGCACCATAAGATAGAAAATTTTTCATCTGGTATGCAGTTGTCAATCGATTAGCGTGTGCCAGAATTGGACTGTAACACCCTAGTTTTTTGGATCGAGCATTCCTCCTGTCGCCCGCTCTTTTCCCCGGAAAACGTCTGTCGGCAGCGATCCCAAAGCTCCCTATCTAAAATGACTAAACTCCAGATCCGCGTTTCCCTTCCCAAGAATTCTAGCTAACTCCCTGATGTTCAAGACGGGAAAATACTACAACAGAGGCTTTTACTCCATGAGTCACGATCAATTGAATAACAGGGTAGTTGCTCCTTGCATCATCGATACAGGGATTGTCGTCAACAAACGCGATATCAAAAGATTGCTGTTTGATTTAGGACGTGTCCGCTACCTTCACATACAAGATGGCGAGATTTATAGCGAAGGAGAAGGTTATGTGCTCGAAGTCTTCGCCAACCCCCACCGTTCTACCCTGATTGCCAATCATGCGCTTTATTTGAACGTCTATAGTTTTGATTACCTGGAACTTAAACAGTCCCCTGAAGATGGTGCTTATTTTGACCTGATTCAAGATGGACGGCAGTTGCGGTTAATTCCCCTCTCCAATCCTTTGCAAGAGCAATTCGCCCGGAATTTAAATGCTGCGGCTTTGGATGCGGTTGTCGATCAGGTACTTTCAGGCAACTGGGATCTGCAATTGGACGACGATGATTCCCCGTTTTAATCGTCAGTCAGTCGATTTTAGATTTTAGATTTACTTGCAGCATTGAATCTGGGAGTTAGAACTAAGGTCTAAAATTTTTTGCCCTCCACGACGATGGTCGGAAACTTGTATCCGTTTTTGGGCGGGGTCATGAGTTTTTTGTCGCGATGTCAACAACAATAGATTAGATAACACGGACGGCCGAGTAGCGGTTAACGAGCATCGGGGACTAATGACTCAGGACAGGGCGAAATTTTCTTTTAAATGTCAGGCTAATTGCAGCCATACCCAAGCCCGTGCAGGGGTTTTTGCCACTCCCCACGGTGTGGTGGAAACGCCTAAATTTATGCCAGTGGGGACGCTAGCTAATGTCAAAACTTTGACCCCGGCACATCTTGAGGCGGCGGGTTCTCAAATGGTTTTGGCAAATACTTATCACTTGCACTTGCAGCCGGGGGAAGCGATTGTCGCAGGCGCGGGCGGATTGCACAAATTTATGGCTTGGCCGGGCCCGATGCTGACGGATTCGGGCGGCTTTCAGGTGTTTAGCTTGAGCCAAATGCGGAAGATTACTGATGATGGGGTGACTTTTCGCTCTCCCCGCGATGGCCGCATGATTAATTTGACGCCGGAACGATCGATCGAAATTCAGAATGAGTTGGGCGCTGATGTGATTATGGCCTTTGACGAGTGTCCCCCTTACCCCGCTACGCGGGAGGAGGTGGAGGCTGCCACAAATCGCACTTACCGCTGGCTGCAACGCTGCATTCAAGCTCACTCGCGCCCGGATCAAGCTTTGTTCGGAATCGTCCAGGGGGGCGTTTTCCCCGATTTGCGATCGCGCGCGGCGAACCAGTTGGTAGATTTGGATTTACCAGGCTACGCCATCGGCGGCGTTAGTGTGGGGGAATCGGGGGATTTGATCGCAGAGATTGTGAAGGTGACTGCGCCTCTGTTGCCGGCAAATAAACCGCGTTATTTGATGGGGATTGGGACTTATCGGGAAATGGCGCTGGCGGTGGCGAGTGGCGTAGATATGTTTGACTGCGTGATTCCGACTCGGCTGGCCCGCCACGGGACGGCTTTTGTTGGTGGCGAACGCTGGAGTTTGAAAAATGCTCGGTTCCGGGAGGATTTTGCTCCGCTGGATGAGTCTTGTCCTTGTTATACCTGCCAAAAATTCAGTCGGGCTTATTTGGCCCATTTGGCGCGGGCTAACGAAGTGCTGGGGTATACTTTGCTGGCGCTTCACAATGTGACGGAGTTGATTCGCTTTACGGGGAGGATGCGGGAGGCGATTTTGGCAGATCGATTTACTGAAGAGTTTGCCTACTGGCTGGCACCGAGAGTCGATCGATCGTGATTGCCTTGGGTAAAGATATGCGACAATTATGAAAATTCTGTTGGATAGGTAGGTTGATTCATGGAAGCTGCATTACTCTTAGCAAAACTGCCCGAAGCTTATTCGATTTTTGAGCCTTTGGTTAATGTTTTGCCGGTCATTCCCGTATTTTTCTTGCTGCTGGCTTTTGTTTGGCAGGCGGCTGTCGGATTTAGATAAGTTTGATTTCACTAAAAGCAGGGGCAATTCAAAAATTGCCCCTGCTTTTAGGTATTAAGTTTTGTCTAGTTGTTCTTTCTGCGTTCAGCTACCGCCGATCGCACTTTTGAAAGCCGGTCTTTCTGTGATCCGCTTGATGTAATCTACAACGGCCGGATAAGCACTGAGGTCTAGTTTTAGCATCATCGGAATGTAGGCCAACATTGACCCGACTGCTGCGTCGGCTACGCCAAATTCATCGCCCATTAAAAATGGCTGTTTCTCGAAGATTTCATTTAACGGTTTTAACAACTTGGGAGTTTCGCGATCGCGACTTGCTTCTGTAAATATTCCCGGCCCCAAGGTGGCGTTAGCAAACGTGACCCACTGCACGATTTGAGCTTGCTGCTCCAAAGTGTCTGGCATTTTACCATATTTTTGAGCTAAATACAGCACAATTGCGCCGGATTCCCAAAGTTTGAAATCTCCGTCAACAATTGCCGGTACTTTGCCGATCGGGTTAATTTCGAGATACTCTGGCTGCAAGTGTGCCCCTGCTTGCATATCCAGCAAGACGAATTCGTAGGGAACTCCTATTTCTTCTAGATACCACTTGACAATTGAGGCCCTGCTGCGGGCTCCGCCGTAAAGTTTCAGCACAAAATTTTTATCCTTTAACGCAATATTGCTGTTATAGCATTTTTTGGGAATTGGTAATTGGTAATTGCAGCCAGCAGAGACTTTGATGTCACTGTTCCACTAATAACTACTGATTAATGACTACTGACTACTGATTAATTGCCGATCACTAATGGCACTTCCGTCAAGTGCATAAACAAGATTCTGCTGCCAATAAAAATCAAAATTGCTCCGCCCAATATCTCAATTTTATTTGCAAACAAGTTGCCGCATTTGTGACCGATAAACACGCCTGCAAAGGCTAAAAAGAAAGTAATAAATCCGATCGCAGTCACCGCAGGAGCAATAGAATCTTTCAGGACAGCAAATCCGAGGCCAACTGCGAGAGCATCGATACTCGTCGCCACCGACAGCGTTATCAAAGTCCCTGTATCTAAGGGATTGAACTTTTTCTCGCATTCTTCGCTTTGCAGCGATTCATAAATCATTCTCCCGCCAATGAAACTCAAAAGCCCAAAAGCTATCCAATGGTCGATCGGTGTTATCAAAAAACTAAAACTAAGACCAATTAACCATCCTATTACGGGCATTAAAGCTTGAAATACTCCGAAAAATAAAGCAATTTTTAAAGCTTTATTGACCTTCATGTGTTTGATTGCTAAGCCGCTAGAAACAGCAACCGCAAAAGCATCTGCTGCTAGTCCCAAGGAAAGTAATATGGTAGTGGCTGCATCCATTTTTGTAAGGTGTTATGTGCTATAAATAAAGTGTTCATCTTGACCGTTTTAGTTTACACTAAATTTTGATATAAGTGCGTTATTATCATAATCTATTCATTTTTGACTCACGTTTATTTCACAATTGGCGAGGGTTGAAAAAATCAGAGCTTAGCTGTATTGTGTAAAAGATTATTTATGAAGTAGCAAAATCGACTATGGCGCCATCTAGACCCTACCAGCCATTGCTGCTCAGATTACTGCATGGGGTTAACGCTGCGATCGCCCTTTTAGCAATTTTGAGCGCATTTCTGGTTTACAACACCTACGATGGGCGGTTTGGCAAAGTCCCCCTGCCTCTGATTGCAGATATTATCGGGATTCACGGCACTTTTGGCAAGATGTTGCTGTTAGGAATAATGCCTGCTTTTGCATTGTACAGTTTTCACCTAGGTCAAAAACGCTTGGTGCAGCCGGATTCTTTTGGGAAACTAACGCAGTCGGGAAAACCGATTTGGTGGTACAGTTTGCACCGGATTGTGAATACGTTGATGTTGCTGGCACTGACTTGGGCGATCGCTTCTGGCAGTATGGTTAAGGAAGAATGGCTGCCGGCTGGGGAATTGACGCAGGCTTGGTATTATTTACACGCTTCTGGTTGGGTGGTATTGGTGTTTTGTCTCGCAATGCACTTGTTGATGAGTGCGAAGGTGGGGGGTTTGCCGCTAATTTTGTCGATGTTTGATGCCGCATATCGCCCGGAAGATTCGCCGGCTGCTTGGTGGAAGAAAATTCGCTCTTTGGTCGATCGCTCTTAATCTGAAAATGCTTAATTTGAAAATGAACAGAAATATTTTATTAATTGTTGCGGAAGTCTTGGTCATGGGAGGCTGGTTGTTTGCTGTGGTTGCACCTTTATTATTTCCCTAATCCTAGGATAGCAATTTAGGTTAACAAAAGATCGTTAGGTTTTTAGTGAGGAATTCCGCCCTCCGTTTTATGAGGACTAAAGTCTTCACTGCAAACCCAAATTAAGCTTTTCGCGGAGCTTGCTGGCAAGATTTGCGACGGTTTTCCCTGGAGGTCAAATGCGAGATCAAAAGAGTGGCAATTTTACCATAAACTCAGCACCGCCCCCAGTTTGAGATTGCAATGGAGATTCAACTGTCAGCCTGCCGCCGTGCAATTCTACAATAATTTTATAGCAAACCGACAACTCCAATCCTGTAAATTTTTTAAATGATTTAGTATGGCCAAACTGGTCAAATATTCTGTGTTGAATTTCCCGTGGAATTGTGGAGCCGTTGTGGGCGATCGATACAACAATAAATCTGCCTGTATATTCCTCGACAATATCGGTTTTGATTGTAATAATTTGAGCCGAGTTTTCAATCGTTTTAACTGCATCTATAGCATTGATCGTGAGACTTGCGAATACCTGGCTCAGTTGACCGGGATAACACAAAATTGGGGGCAGGTTGTGGTACTCCTTGACTACTAATATTTTTTGCTCCAGTCTGTGAGCGAGCAACAGCAAAATATTGTCGATTCTCTCATTAACGTTGGCGTGTTCTTTGTTGGCTTCGTCAGGAAGTGAAAATTTTCGCAAAGCCAGGACTATCTGGCGAATGCCATCGGCTCCTATTTTCAAAAAATTGAGAATATTTGGCAACTCTTGGCTGATAAAATCTAGGTCGCCTGTCTCTATTTTTTTGGCAATTCGCCCCCCTGGTTCGGGATATTGTTCGCGATAGAGGCGAATTATATGGAGCAAGTATTTGATATAATCGTTGAGGTGAATCAGGCGGCCGTAAATAAAGTTAATCGGGTTATTAATTTCCTGGGCAACTTCGGCGGCTAGTTGACCGACACTGGTCATTCTTTCGCGTTGTACTAAATGCTCTTCGGTTCTTCTGAGTTTGACTAATACTTCTTCTAAAAGTTTGAAGTTCTCTTGAATTTGCCCGTGGACTTGGGATTGGGAAATAGCGACTCCCAGTAAGTCTGCAATTGCTTCCAAAACTTCCACCTCGTCGGGAGTCGCAAACCGCCGATTTGCACAGGCGAACAGATATCCGATCCGATTAGTCTGAGTTAATACGGGTACTGCTGCGTAGTGACTATTTGTGAGTTCGATATAGGCGTGTTCCTCAGAGGCTGTGGCATCAGCGGCGGCGGTTTTATGTAGCAGAATCGTTTCGCAGCGGTGAAGCCGTGCAGCTAAATCTCCAGAGGGGCCTCCTGGAACACCAAAGATTCCCAAGCGCCCCGGCAAACCTTCCCGACAATATTCCCAGCCAAATTCTAAAGTATCTTGTCGGGGATCGTACCATGCGAAAATTGCTCGATCGAGCTTCAGTAAAGTACCGAGTTCGTCTACTGTAGTTTGGAGGATGCGATCGAGGTGCAAGCAAGCCCGAATGCAGCCGGTCAAGCGGTGGAGAAGGGCTTCTGTGCGTCTGCGAATGCAATTTAGGGCAAACAGCTTGAGGGCCACAATTGCTGCGAAAATAGCTGCGGCTGCAAGTAGGCCGGCGGCTACTGCTAGTATCTTGAAAGGAAGGAGTTCTTTTTCGAGATTTTCGCGGGGAATTACGAGGGCTAGCGACCATTCAGCTTGTTCTAATGGAAGATAGGCAACATAAACTCTAGCGCCGTTGATTTGAGTCAGCACAATGCCCGTTTTTTGATAAACCATCTCCCGGGCTACATTTGCCAAATTAGCCTCTGCAGACTCTAAAAGACTGGGAGCGGGTTTGTCGATATTTCCGATTAATCCAGCGTCGGGGTGCACAATCGGCACTCCTTGAGAATTCAGAACAAAAGCGTAAGTTCCTGCCCCGTATTCCAGCTTTCCTATTACTTCGGCAATTCGGTCGATGCTAATGACGCCGTTCATTACTCCGATCGGCTTTTGTGCTGTTTTATCAATAGAATTTACCGAGTTTGACCACACCGGAGCCGAAATGGGAACAATATTTTGTTGTTTGAGCGTTCGAGAAATGGTAGGATCGGAAACATAGACTTCTCCAGCCATTGCCTTTTTGAAGTGTTGGCGGTCGGTGACATTAATCAACGCTCTGCCGACTTTTGTGGTGAAATAAGAACCGTCGGGATTGATTAATGCGAAATGCTGGAATTCTTGCAGTCGAATTACTTCGGATTTTAAGTAAGGCTCTGCCACTGACCAATTCATCGAGCGAACGGGAGGAGTGTGGGCGAGGATTTCGATCTCTGCCTTTCTAGTGCCGAGCCAGCGATCGATCTTGTTGGCGCGCTCCCTAACTTCTAAGAAAGCATTTCGCTCGCTTTGGGTGATAATCAAGCGGTGAACGCTTTGATAGCTAATACAACCAGTGATGCTAGCTGCCAGAATTGTTCCCCCCAAAATTAAGAGCGCAGTTTGGTACCCAAGATGGTATTCGCCCTTTAATCCCGCTGGCAATAGTCGAGTTAATTTCCACCACTTTACTTTCGCAAAGCTTCGCATGGTTTGACCAATTTGTGAGATTGAAATCCTTAGCTCACCTACGATCTACTCGCCCGTATGCCAGTAGTCTTAAACTACTAGCATTCAATAATTGCGGGGATTTTTTAATGTTTCCCCCCGAGCAGCTCCTATCGTTTCCGGCTGCACCGGAATTATATAAAGGACACGGCAGTGCCGTTTCCCTACCCAGATTAATTGTAGGGACACGGCACTGCCGTGTCCTGGCGGTGGGTAATATGAATTCCGATGCTACCCGATTTGATATAACTTTGTTAAACAGGAATAATATGATACCACATTTTTGACAAATTAAAAAATTTCATCACCTACTTATTTTTTTTACATTCGTTAATAATTTATGTTATTTAGGTGAATGTGAGCAGTAAATTTTTTAGGTTGAGATTTTTGGTGTTTGTCTTAATCAATAGTTCAGACTGTTTTTAGTTCCTAGCCTGAAACCCTAGATTTTCCGTTGATAGTTCGATTGCCGAATTGCCTAGAAACCCTTATTCTACGGTTTTCTATCAAAAACTGTCTGCTGTATTGCTTAATAACGAAATATTAAAAGTTTTTCCTTCATTAATAATGAACGAAAAACTTGTTAAATCTTTAATTTATATCTCAACAATCAAAACTATTTTCGGTGCATCCGCTGGCTGAGGCACTGGTAAATTGCCCCAGTTGCGGGATTTGTTTAAAGAACCTTGTGAGTGTGTTCGTGCTGTTTCACATTGTCTTCAGTGCGAATAATCCGCTCGGAGTTGAGCACCCTTTTACGTTCTAAGGAATAAGTAAAGTCGTTGCGAACTGTTCCCAAGGGAATGTGAAGTTGAGCTTGGGGGCGGATTTTGTAAGTGCGGGCAGCGGCGATCGCCCGAAAGGCAAATTCTTCGCTAAACTGAGCTGAGGCCGGGAATTCTGGCAACATTTTGGGTGTTTCGCCGTCGAGCACTGCTCCCAAAGTCGTCCCGCAAACCATTAAATAAGATGTGGGAATTCCCTTCACAATTGCTTCTAAAGCTGCTGAGGGAATAGCTTCGATTACTTGTACTTCAAAAACTTCGCCTTCTTCTTTGATGAAGCAGGTAGCTACACCGACTGCTATGTAGTCGTCGGTGCAGAGATCGGGAGCGTTGGGATAAACTGTTGCAGTCGTCATAAGAAAAGCTTGGTAGTGTGGAAACCGGGAACGAGAAATTATATCATTTCCGGTTACACCGGAATGATGTTGACTGTTGACTGTCAACCGTCAACCGTCAACCGTCAACTCGAATTTACTATTCCGATGCTAACGGATTTGATATTAAGCGATTTTAGATTTTAGATTTTAAATTTGAGATTTCTTCCACGGTTTTTTTCCGGGATTTTACGTGAAAAATCTCAAACTGGCTGTTCTAATACCTAAAATTGTTGAGTTAAGCTCCAAGGAGCCGATCGCACGAGTGTGTCGATCGTACCACATCAAGGTAGATGCCGGATGATTCGGCAAGGATTCCCCGCCGCCACGACGTTTGCGGGAATATCTTTGACAACAACACTGCCTGCGCCGATCGTGCTATTGTCGCCAATAGTGACTCCTGGACAAATAATACTCCCACCGCCAATCCAAACATTATTGCCAATATTAATTTCAGCGGCGAGTTCTTGGCCAGAAAGCCTTATTTCCGGGTCTGTGGGGTGAAGAGCGGTGTAAATTTGTACGTTGGGCCCGCACAGTAAATTTTCGCCAATGTTAACTCGATTGCAGTCGAGAATCACGCAACCAAAATTCATATACAACCCGTTTCCAGCATAAATATTGCTGCCGTAGTCGCAGTAGAAAGGTGGCTCGATTTCAACTTTGGGGCCAACTGCACCGAACAATTCTGCAAGAATTTCTAACCGTTTGTCTGGTTCGTCTTCGCGGGTAGAATTGTAAGTTCTGGCGAGGCGGCGGGCTCGCTGGCGATCTAAAATTAATTGCTCATCAGCAGCTAAATACAATTCGCCGGCGAGCATTTTTTGTTTCTCGGTTTTTTCCATAAGAATAGGCGGTTGTAACCGCCACTATACAAACTTTCCTCGCTCTTTAACAGACGGAAGAATAATGTAGGGTGCGTCAGGGCGCACCTTACCGCTATAATTAGCGCGTCCGATCATTTTTCGATGTTGCAGCAGACATTTAGGGTTCAGCTTTTGACTGTAAACAAACAGCTAAATCCAGATTGGCTAATTGCTCAAAAGCTCGATCGATCGATCCTTTTCCCCGCAAAAAACCAGTATTTGCACCGGGACAAATATACTGTAAAGTTTCCGGTGAAAATCGGTCGATAATTGACTTCACGCTGTTAATTTGCCGGGGCCAGTGAAAAGTTTTTGGCGTCCACAGCGGTACTGGGGCGGCTTCTCGGTTGGGGAGCAAATGCCTACCCGAAAACAGCACTCCACCGCTGCCACTATGATAAAGGCAAGAGGAACCAGGAGAATGGCCGGGAGTCCAAAATGCTTTGATTCCATCGCTCACAACAAATTCTCGCTCAAAAACCGTCACCTTCAAACCCGGCAGTAAATAAGCTTCCTGTTCTTGAATCAGGATCTCGCACGCCGTGGCTTCCTGAATCTCCCGCGCCTTGGCGATAGCGCCGCGGTGGGTGAGAAACAGCAGTCGCACGCCGCCGTGTTCCCGCAAAAATGTTTGGTTAATCTCATCCCAAGCGGGACAATCCACCAGGATGTTAGTTTGGTTTTCTACAATGAAATAGGCTGTTGCACCCAGAGTTTCCCGGTTAGGCGGGAAAGCAAGGATATTGTCGAGCACGGGCCTGGGTTGTTTGGAGACTAAACTCTGTTGTTTCAAGGAAGTATTTCAGAAGGGAATGGGATAAATATTATGTTCTTTTTACTATGGTTGTTCGTATTGGGGCTGATATCGTACTACTTGTTGCAGAACGGCACCAGCCGCATCACCCGGACTCCGATATGGCTGCTGTGGCTGGTAATGATGGCGCCCGCGCTGATTTGGAGTGGTTGGATTTTAGTTTACGGTAACAGCAAAACTGTACCGCCGGAGTTGGTAATTATACCTTTTCTGGTTTGCCCTTTTTTGTATTGGTTTCTGGTACAGTTGGGGCGCAAGAAAATTACCGCCGAAACTCCTGAGCAGGTAGCAGACTCTGCGACTGAACCTGTTAAGCAAAAACCGCCCGTGCGCCCGATCGATGCAGCAGAAGAAGCGAGTTTGCGCGATTGTTTTCCTTGGTCAATTTACTTTTTGCGAGATTTGGAATTTCGGCCGCAGGCTGTAATTTGTCGGGGACAGTTGCGGACGAACCCGGAGGCGGCTTATCAAACAATTCGGGAGAATGTGGAGAGGCTTTTTGGCGATCGCTTTTTAGTAGTATTTCAAAATAGCTTGAGCGGTCAACCTTTTTTTGCTATAGTTCCCAATCCCAGCCACCAATCAGGGGAAACTCCTGTCAAAACCGAATCTGTAACCCGGCCATTTTTTGCATTAGCTTTGCTGCTGATCACGGTGTTTACGACTACGCTTGTCGGGGCGCGAATTGCCGGAGTTACTGAACAAGCTTTGCAGTCCAACTCATCAATGTTGCTCCAGGGTTTGTCTTACTCACTGGCTCTAATTACAATTTTAGCAATTCACGAATCCGGCCACTATTTAGCTGCCCGATTCTACAAAATTCGCACGACTTTGCCTTATTTTATCCCGATTCCTTTTTTCTTGGGAACTTTTGGGGCATTCATTCAAATACGGAGTCCAATTCCGAACCGCCGAGCTTTATTTGATGTTAGCATTGCCGGCCCCCTTGCGGGTTTAGTGGTGACAGTGCCATTATTAATTTGGGGTTTGAATCATTCGACTATTGTACCGCTGTCTGACAAGTCGGGAATGTTAAATTTTGACTCTTTCAAACCCAGTTTTTCGCTGCTGATGACTTTGTTGAGCAAGTTAACCTTGGGCGGCGCTTTGAATGCTGAAACTGCGATCGATTTGCATCCGGTAGCGGTGGCGGGTTATTTGGGTTTGATCGTGACGGCGTTTAATTTGATGCCGGTGGGACAACTCGACGGCGGGCACATCGTACACGCGATGTTCGGCCAGCGAGCGAGTATGGCGATCGGGCAATTTGCTAGACTTTGTATGTTGCTGCTTTCTTTTTTGGAACAGGGTTTGCTGCTGTGGGCGATTATTTTGTTTTTGACGCCATTAAACGACGAACCAGCGCTGAATGATGTTAGCGAATTGGATAATCGTCGGGATTTTTTGGGGTTGTTGGCGATCGCGCTTTTGTTAATGATTTTGTTGCCGGCGCCCAGGGTACTCCTTGAGTGGTTAAATGTTTAGAAGGAAGATCGGCAACGGATTATGTAACGGATTTAACTAACCGATTGATGTTGAAGTCTGAGGGAAGAGAGAAGAAGGAAGAAAAGAGAGGTTGACAAAATTTTGCAAGGGTTGCTATACAAGGGTGTTTAGCATTTATTAACTCGCTTGGTCTCTCCAAGTAATCTAGAGTTTCAGCGACTTATCTGAAAAATATGCCTTACAAATCCTTTACTTTCCAACAATTAAAAGAGCGATTTGGATTGGAACCGTCACTCAGTCCTATTTTGAGTTCCAAGATTGTTCCTGTAGAACCCTCCGAATGGCTTTGGAGAACCCTCGAAATTAGTTCTAACACTGCAGTTACAACTGCAAAAGAACGTTCCGAACGGATTATTTCTCCTCTTTTGTTAGAATTTAGGGAAAGGAACAACAGACAATTTTCTATTTTTTCTGGTTGGTCGTTTGATGTAGATGTTGACCAGGGATTGACTGGGGAATGCGACTTTCTATTATCTTCCGTGCCGTTTGATTTTGAAATTAAAGTTCCAGTTTTTGCATTGAGAGAAACGAAAGGTCCAAAAATAGAATCTTGTCTGCCACAGTGTGCAGCACAAATGGTAGCGGCTCAGCTATTTAACGAACGCGAACACAATTCCATACCTGCCGTATTTGGCTGCGTAACTACTGGCGTTGTCTGGCGGTTTCTTAAATTAGATGGAAATAATTTAATTATTGATGCTGATGTTTATTGTGTCGATAATGTTCCTATGATTTTAGGTGTATTGCAAACAATCGTTAATTTATACCAATAATTGGACAACTCTAATAAAATAGGTTTCTAGGGAAAATTCCGTTATTTTTGCAAACTTAAGGATAATTTTTACCGGATGCGAAAGCAAAAATTTTTGACCGACAATCAAATAATCTAGGTCTACAAATGGTCGCAATTACTCCAAAACAAATAGCGCTAATTCCGATTTATCGCGAGAAGTGGCGACAAATTGGACTTTCGATAAAACCAGTCGATCGCCCGCAAGCGACAGCGGCCATCAACACCGCCTACCACATCATCCGCTGTCCTGAACCGGAAATTATTTTCTGTGACAGCCCTTACACAGCTTTGCAAGCTGTTGAACCGCTAAGGATACGCGATTATGGTCTGGGAATGGCCAGCGAAATCAGAAACAAAATTCATAATGAATTGTACGATATATTAAGAAGTCAACTCGACAGTGAACTGGAAAATAAAATTTACAGCAAACTCTATAATCCGCTGTATGCTGAACTTATGAATCAACTGCACGTTCATGTTAAAGACGAAGTTTACGTCAAATTAGCAAGGAATTTGGGCGGGAGATTTCAGAGATTACCGAGCGATCAAGCTGATATTAATAACAGCATATTTTCACAACTGTCAGCCTGTCACGGAAGTTGGGTGGATTTTTGTATAGGCGTGTTAAATTTGGAGTACGATCGCCCTTTATACTCAGCCTTTAAATCTTTAGTGGAAAACTGCGGCTGGATTTACCCGTTTGAGAAAAAGTGCTTTGTGTGCGATCGCCCGATCCAACTTCATTTTGATAGCGAATATTTGCTCCACGCAGAAGGTCAACCAGCCGTTGAATTTGCTGACAAGTTCAGTGTATACTCTTATCGCGGCGTCCGACTGCCGGAAATAATTGGTCAAGTTCCGCCGCAGTCTTGGCAAGCTTCCTGGCTGTTAACAGAACAGAATGCCGAAGTGCGGCGAGTTTTGATTCAGGCGATCGGCTATCCGAGAATTTGTCAAGAATTGCAAGCAACTGAATTGGATACTTGGCAAGAATATACTTTGTTGAAAATTGACCATAATATTGACATAGAGCCAATTTATTTGTTAAAGATGACTTGTCCGAGTACGGGACACCTTCATGCCTTGCGAGTGCCTCCAAAAGTGCGATCCTCTTCGAGGGCTTCGCTAACGGCTAAAGAAGCGATTAGCTGGGTAAATTGGGGAATAGATCCCGAAGAATTTCAAGTCCAGACTTGAGGGAAAGTTTAGAGTTTTGAGCGCGCGAGTTTACAGTTAAAGAATTACAGCGCCACAAAAGCAGCATTCTGCACAAGTCCAGAACAATTAAAAAATGTAGAATTGCAGCCACCGCTTGATACTATGTACTCTGGCAGCTAAAACCCACAACTTCAAATCGACATGAGCCAGCATTCAGACCGCATTGCCCCTCACGGCGGCATCCTGGTCAACCGCATTGCCACACTAGACCAAAGACAAGAATTTTTCGACAAAGCAGAAGTTTTGCCGCGAGTCCAGCTTTCGGATCGATCGATCTCTGACCTGCAAATGATCGGCATCGGCGCCCTGAGTCCCCTCAAAGGGTTCATGAACGAAGCTGATTATCGATCGGTCGTTAAACAAATGCGCCTCTCCAACGGCCTTCCGTGGTCGGTTCCCATCACCCTCTCGGTAACAGAACAAGTCGCCGCCCCCCTGAAAGCAGGAACTTTAGTGCGCCTCGACTCGCCGGCGGGCAAATTTGTCGGGCTCTTGGAACTTGCAGAAAAATATCACTACAGTAAAGAAGAAGAAGCCCTCAACGTCTACCGCACTGACGACCTCAAACACCCGGGCGTCCAAGTAGTAGACAAATCCGGGCCCGTTAACCTCGCAGGCGACATTTGGCTGCTGGAACGCGAACTAGATGTCCGTTTTCCCCAATACCAAATTGACCCGGCGAAATCGAGAATGCTGTTCGCAGAAAAAGGATGGAAAACGATAGTCGGTTTCCAAACCCGAAACCCCATCCACCGCGCACACGAATACATCCAAAAATGTGCCTTAGAAACAGTAGACGGCTTGTTTTTGCACCCGCTAGTCGGGACGACAAAAGAAGACGACATCCCGGCTGATGTGCGGATGCGCTGCTACGAAATTCTGCTAGAAAAATATTATCCAAAAGATCGCGTAATTTTGGCAATTAATCCGGCGGCGATGCGCTACGCCGGGCCGCGAGAAGCAATTTTTCATGCTTTAATCCGCAAAAACTACGGCTGCACTCACTTTATCGTGGGGCGCGATCACGCTGGAGTTGGCGATTATTACGGCACTTACGATGCCCAACATATTTTTGATGAATTTGAACCGGGAGAATTGGGAATTGTGCCGATGAAATTCGAGCACGCTTTCTATTGCACACTGACGGAACAAATGGCTACAACTAAAACAAGTCCCAGCACTCCCGAACAACGGGTGCATTTGTCGGGAACCAAAGTTCGGGAAATGCTGCGCGCTGGAAAATTGCCGCCGCCGCAGTTTTCCCGGCCGGAAGTCGCCGCAGAATTAGCCAAGGCAATGAATATTTTCAATTACGAGATTTAAATCTTGAACTTGGGTGGAGGCGGCATTCTGCATAGTTTTTAATTTTGAGTTTTGAGTTTTAAATGGGAAATTTTTAACTTAAAGCTCAAAAGTTAAAACTTAAAAACTCCCTTAATACTAAACACTCACAATCTAATTAATTCTCCTAAAATTATTGAGGGGAATGTAACTTAAAATTCAAAACTTAAAATTCAAAGCTATTTAAAAATGGGACTCAAGCGGCGGGAATTTTTGCAGCAAGCTGGCCGGGTGCTGGCCGCCATCGGAATCAGCGAGGCCCTGTGGCTGCCGTTGGGCGATCGCTACCTCCAAGTCTTAGCGCAGCCGACAGCCAGGAAATTGGCTTTGTTGGTTGGCGTTGACAAATATCCAGACTCGCCCCTGCACGGCTGCGTGACGGATGTGGAATTGCAGCGGGAACTGCTGATATATCGGTTTGGGTTTGTGCCGTCGGACATTTTGACTTTGACTGACGCTAAAGCTACGAGGGAGAATATCGAGACGGCTTTTGTCACTCACTTGGGGGAACAAGCAAAACCCGGTGACGTGGTAGTTTTTCACTTTAGCGGCTGCGGTAGCCGAGTCAGTTTGGCCGAGTCTCCCGGAAAAATGCACAACAGTTTGGTGCCGGCGGATGATGTTTTGCCGTTGTTAGCAAACCGGGCGGTGAACGATATTTTAGAGGAAACGCTGTTGCTGTTGATGCGATCGCTCCCGACAGAAAATGCGATCGCCATCCTCGACACCAGCTACCCCTATCGGGGTTTCCCTACAAACGGCAACTTTCGCATTCGCTCCCGCCCCCGCCCCACCATCGGCGAGCCTCGCCTCGGAGAATTAACGTTCGCCGAAGACCTCAGATCCGGCACAAATCTACGTCCGGCCGCCACCGTACTGGCCGCGGGTGCGAATTCCCAACTCGCCGCCGAACAAGAGTGGAACGGATTTACCGCAGGTTTGTTTACCTACGCCCTCACCCAAACTTTGTGGTGGGCAACTCCCGCTAGCAGCTTCAGCGTCAGTTTCAGCCGCGCCGCGGGCAATGTCGAGCAAATGACAGGGTTATCGCAGCAACCGCAAATTCTCAATCACGATTTAACAACCGCGCCGGCGGTGAATTTTTCAAATTTAATCTTGAATTCGCCTGCATCTGACGGCGCTGTGACGGCGGTGGAAGAGGGGGGCAAAACTGTGCATTTGTGGCTGGGCGGGTTGTCGCCGGGGGTTTTGGAGTGCTCGGGGGGTTCTGTGTTTGCTGTGGATTCCTCGGAGGGCGCGAGGCTTTTGCTGCGGGGACGCACGGGCCTCTCTGCTAAAGCCCAAGTTGTAGACGGGTTCGATCGAACTTTCGGCGAATTAACAGTCGGCGAAGTGGTGAGGGAAGAAATTCGGGTATTGTCGCGAAACATCGGTTTGACTGTAGCTTTGGACTCGGGTTTGGAACGTATCGAGCGCGTGGACGCTACCAGCGCCTTTGCGACTGTGCCGCAAGTTTCGGCGGTAGGCAGCGAGCAACCGGCTGACTGTCGGTTTGGCAGAGTCTCGGAAACGACTTTAGTCGAAACAGTCTCGCCTCACGAACCTGCTTTGATACAAAGCCGTTACGGTTTGTTTTCTTTGGCTCAAATGCTGATTCCCGATACTGAGGGCGACGGGGGAGAAGCAGTCAAGGTGGCGGTGCAGCGCTTGACTCCGCAGTTGAAAGCGCTGCAGGCTGGGAAGTTGCTGCGGCTGACAGTCAATGAGGGGTCTTCGCGCCTGAAGGTGCGGGCGGTTCTGGCAACTACCGCACCCCAAGCGCGGGCTGTGGCACAGCGGGAGTCGGTGCGGGCCCAAAAGTCTTACCGCCTGGAACCGCTGACCGGGGAAAGCGAGAAATCAGCCAATGCTCATATACTAAGTGTGGGCAAAAGCAGCCGAATTCAGTGCAGATTGTATAACGACAGCGATAGCCCGGTTTACTTTGCGGTGTTTTGCACGGACAGCGCGGGACGGCTGTCCGTGCTCGGCGTTGAGGGCAAAGATGCTGTGGGGGGAATGTCGCGGGCGATCGCTCCTGGGGAGAATGTGACCGTGCCGGCGGCTGGGGCGATCGGGTGGGCGGTATCTGGGGCGATCGGACTTGCGGAAACTGTGATTATATTTAGTGAGAGTCCCTTCGCTCAAACTCTGGCTGCAATAGAAGCCGAAATGCAGCAAACGAGGGATGCCCTGCCAATTCGAGTGTTGTTGAATCCTTTAAATGTGGCGCGGGCGGTACTAGAAGATTTGCACGCCGCTAGCATTCCGGGGGTGCAGAAAGTGGGGATATCGACCGATGATTTGGCTTTGGATGTGAATGTTTGGGCAACTCTGAGTTTTGTTTATCGAGTCGTTTAATTGTTAAAAACTCCTCGCTCATAGTCCGCGATTTCAATCGCTTTTGACCTCAAACTACACCAACGAAGTCCACCTACGCAAGACAGAGAAATCATATCAAATTCGGCTTAAACACCCCATTGATCTCGCTTGTCCCTATGATCTATGACGAAAGTTTCACTTGCAGAGCGGTTTCAACCGCCGAATCAGCAACGAGGTGGATTTCGGCGGATTTGGTATAAGAAATCAAGACTGATAAAGCTTTTCTACCATTTGAGCCAAGCGTTTCATTGCAGTTTCAATCTCCTCATTTGTTGCGGTCAAACTGATGCGTAAACACTCATGTTTGTGCTGCCAATCTTCCCGCAAACCGGGGAAGAAAGAACTTCCCGGCACGACAATTACGCCGACTTTTTTCAACTCTTGATACAGTTCCCAATCAGTCATTGGCAAATCTTTCAGCCACAACCATGCGAAAATTGCTCCTTCGCCCCGGTGCAAAAACCACGGCAAATCCTTCGGCATTGCTTGCTCTAGAGTGCTTTCTACGATCGCAAATTTGCTTTGATAGTACGGGCGAATTACGTTTATGGAAATATCGGCAAGAGCGCCGGACGTAATGGCACGAGTTGCGATCGCCTGTCCGTATCTCGGCGAATGAATGCACATATTGGTCTGAAAACATTCTAATATTTGAATGATTTTTTCATCGCCGATCGCAATTCCGATTCTTTCTCCCGGCAATCCTGCTTTCGACAAACTCATACAGTGCACGATATTGCCGCCAAAAATCGGCGTCATTTCGGTAAAATTCAAGGACGGGAAGGGAGGGCCGTAGGCGGAATCAACGAACACCGGCACGTCGAAAGCGGCCGCTAAATCGGCAATTTTCTTAACTTCGTCGTCGGTGAGAACGTTGCCGGTGGGGTTGCAGGGACGGGAAAAAATGACGCAACCGGTGGTTTGGTCGATCGACAGTTGGCTGAAATCCGGGCGGTATTTGAACCTGTGGGCGGCTGCATCAATATCGAGGGTGGGTTTGCAGGCTACTACCGCTTCGGGAATCAAGCTAACGCCGCCGTAACCCGTGTAGTCTGGGCTCAGCGGTAAAACAATATTTTTAAGCTGTTTGCTGGTAGTGTAGCCGCCGAAAGCGTTGGCTGCGTAGAAATAGATCGATTGACTGCCGGGAGTAATTAGAATATTGCGCTCCGTCAAATTCAGTCCGTAACGCTGATTAAAATCCGCCAATACCGCATTGATAAACGGCTGATAACCTTGACTGGAACCGTAGCGACAAACCACCTCGCCGTATTCCGGGCTCGCCAAAAGTTCCGCAGTGCAGTCGCGCCACAACTGCTCGACTTCCGGCAAAATCACCGGGTTTCCGGCGCTCAAATTGATAAACTCCTGCCCGCTGCCGGCTCTGAGAGTTTCAATAATATCTTTCATAATTGCCCGAACTCCCGTGAGGTGGGACATCTGAGCGCCAAATTGAGTCAGGGCAGGGTTCATAGCAAATGCAGCGACAATGATAGAAGTTTACAGTTTACCCATAATAACTCCAGTCGCAGGCGTTAGCCTAGCTTGTCTGGGGCATGGGTTGTCGATCGAGCGTCTGATTAATGCAATAAACTCGATCGCACTGCATTTTGTTTTTCCCCTGTGCGCGCGCCGGATCATAAGATTCAGGCCATTTGTGGAGCTGGATCGATCGATCGAACAGTGTTTTTTGCCTAAAAATTAACGAACGGAACAGCAATCTCTAATTCAAGAGTTGTGGTAAGATTTCACGCCGTCGCGCCAGATGAATTGCCGATACTTGACAACAACCATTGGGAGAATCTAAAATTAGCCGTAGAACCCGATCGCAACAGAATTTTATGGGCTCCTGTTACTGCTATAATTACAGGTTTAATCCAGCCTCAAGAATCAGATTTGTTGCTAGCTCATTTTCATGATTCGCGGTTTGCTGACAGCGGTGCATTTTATTATCAATCCGACTAAAGCCAAGATAGGTCGTAAGGTCGCCCTTTGAGTGGCGTTACATAACAAACACGTAAATTCCCAACCCAATTAACAGCCGTAAAATTCAACACAACAATGACACACTTTCCACTTATAGAATACGAGCAGCTTACCGATCCTAAAGCCAAAGCAGTGTACGAAGAAATCTTGACAGACTTGGGGTTTGGCATCGTCCCCAACCTGTTCAAGTCAATGGCAATTAACCCTGACCTATTAGAAGCAAATTGGAAAAAATTCCGGGGAACTATCCTGCAAGGAGACTTACCTCGCACGCTTAAAGAAATGGTCGGCGTCGCTATTTCCCAATCAAATAATAGCGAGTACGCTCTACAAGTTCACCTGCACGGATTGTCAGCCTTGGGGATGAGCGAAGAACTACTGCGAACCCTAGTTTCTGACTTTGCCAACTGCCCTTTGCCAAAACGTGATAAAGCCGTAATTACCTTTGGCTTGCTGGCTGCTACAAAACCCCTGGAAATGACAGAAACTGATTACCAAAACCTGCGGGATTTAGGACTTGATGATTCAGAAATTTTTGAGATTATTGCGACAGCAGACTTGTTTAGCTTTGTTAACCGATATACTGATGCAATAGCCCTCGAAATAGATGCTTTGTAATCTATATTGTATACCCATATTATGGGCGAGCGGCTAGAAGATCTAGATCGAGAAGAGCTTCTGTTGACAGCCCGCCGTTTGTTAGCAGAAGCTCAAGCGCTTTCCATCCGCATTTCCGCTGTCAACGAAGTTGCCACTGCCATTAACCGCACCCTCGATCTCAACCAGATTTTGCGGGTACTAGGCAAGCAAGCCAAATGGTTGCTAGACTTTGAACACTGTAGCGTTTGCCTGCACAGCACTAACACTTGCATGACCTTATTTGGCAGGCATATTCCTGTAGATATTGCAGCCCTCCCAGAGGGTGGCCCTATTCACAAGGCTTTCACAACTCGTCAACCTCAATTAATTCAAGAAGCGGGTGCTACTGCTATTTTATCCCCCTACGCTTCGCAAATTATCCTTCCTTTGGAAAGCGAAGGTAAGGTTTTAGGGACAATTAATTTTGCCACAACCAAGTCGAGAGCTTACACTCAAGAAGATTTACGAATTGGCTATCTTTTGGCTTTGCAACTATCTTCAGCTATCCGAAATGCTGAACGCTTTAAAGAGATAAATAGGCTGTATTCCGAACTCGATGCCGAAAAGCACAAATCCGATCAGCTACTGTTGAACGTGCTGCCGCTTGAAATTGCCGAGGAACTCAAAAATAACGGCAAAGTAGAACCACTTTATTATGATAACGTATCGGTTTTATTTACTGACTTTAAAGGCTTTACTCAGTTATCTGAAAAAATGACGCCGCGAGAGTTGGTTGACGAACTAGATTATTGTTTTTCTTATTTCGATCGCGTGATGGATAAATATTCTATGGAAAAACTGAAGACTATTGGCGACAGCTATATGTGCGCTGCAGGAATTCCTACGCCTCGCCCAACACACGCCTTTGACGCTGTACTTGCTGCCATAGAAATTCGACAGTTCATGGATTTGCGAAAATTGCAGAAAGCTCAACAAAATATCCCTTATTGGGATATCCGTATTGGCATTCATTCAGGCCCAATACTTGCTGGGGTAATTGGTCATAAAAAGTTTTCCTATGATGTCTGGGGAGATACAGTTAATACTGCATCTCGGATGGAATCTTCCGGCGTAGCTGGAAATATCAATATCTCTCACGACACGTTTGAATTAGTTAGAGATTTTTTTGAATGCGACTACCGAGGAAAAATTTATGCTAAAAATAAAGGCGAGTTGGATATGTATTTGGTTCGCCATCTTAAATAAATTTTGGAAGCGCTAATTGCTAATGGAGGATGGCAAGCCCAGCCTTTCTACACTTTTAAATTTTAGAGAAAAAGTTTTATAATTGGGAATGACTGATAACTATCCTGATTGGGTTCACCAGGCTACAGTGGCCTTTTTTTAACCGCTGTTAGATATACAAATCTAACTCAACTATGAACTCAGAATATATAAGTCGAATTTTTTTCAAAGTTCGGTATTGTATCGGATTGTCACCAGACTATATTAAAATTATCGAGTTGTAGATTTTATTTGTTAATTATTTATGCGTATTTGGCAAGCCGATTTTTACCGCCGTCCTCTCCAAGACGAAACTGGCAAACCACTGTGGGAACTCTTAATTTGCGACTCGGAAGGCAATTTTCAATTTAGCGCTGTTTGTCGCCAAGGGGACGCAAATTCTAATTGGCTAGCTTCGCAGTTGCAGCAGCAAGCTCAAACTCAGAATTTGCCCGACTTGATTCAAGTATTTAGGCCTCAGTCTCTGGGCTTAATCGAAGCTGCGGGCAAACTTTTGGGTGTCAAGGTGGAAGCGACTCGGCGCACTGCGGCTCTGAAATTGCTGCTGCAAAAACGCGCAAAAGAATATTTGAGTATGCCTAATTATACAGGTGAAACTTACAGTGCGATCGCCCTCGACTCGCCGCCGCCCGTACCCTTACCCGAAAACCTCTGGGGCGATGGCTGGCGTTTTGCTTCCCTACCCGCCGGCGACATTGAAGATGCTTTTCAAGGGCGTCCCCTGCCAATTTTGGAAATGCCAGAATTCCTGTTACCGCTGAATTTGGGCTTGGCCTCAACAGTACCCGTACCGGGAGTTGTGATTGACGGCGGGCGCCAGTCTATGCGGTTGGCTAGATGGCTTCAGGATGCCAAACCTTTCGCTTTGAATTATATTGCTGGAGAACCAGACGGATTGATATTGGAAGCTGGGTTAGTAGATAGGTGGGTTGTGGCTACTTTTGAAGATAGCGAGGTGAAAGCTGCGGCCCAAATTTACCAACAGCGCAAGCAATTAAGTAAAGGATTGCATTTTTTGTTAGTCCAGCCCGATGATAGTGGCATGACTTATACAGGCTTTTGGCTGTTGAACTATGAGCGATAAGAGGGAAATAATATTATTTGTAATGTTGATCCATCGCGCCCCGAAAAATAGTAAAACTCGGCCCCAACTCAGTTCCAGTATATACAGACTCAAACACAAATTTTAAAACAGCTTCTTGAGTTAGCAAGAGATAGTGTTGCAAATTTATTCTACAACTAAAATCAATCCGTTTTGGATGCCCTGACAAACTCGGTTGATGTGACACTGGTCTTTTTCGTTAAGACCTTTCTGGGCTAGCATGGCTGATTTCAGCAGCCGTCTGTCAAGGGGGGTAATTTGACGAAAAGCAAAAATACGCTGGACGATCGCCTCGATCGAGATTTTGGGGAGGTTAGCAGAGCTGACTGTCATGGTCTTAACACGCTAAAAATAAGTAACAGAACTATGTACCTTTATTTTTAAAGATTTTGTGAAGGCATTTTGTGATTAGAATCACATATAGTTAGTGACAAAATAGTGTATGTAGGGTGACTGTTGTCACCAAATCTTCAATTATCTTTACCCCAACTTAACGATGGCCCGATAGAATCACTGTGGTAAAACTCCAGCAGAGGGTAAAAATGGCACAAGCAAAAATCGGAATTATCGGCGGCAGCGGTTTGTATAAAATGGAGGCCCTCAAGGATATTGAAGAGGTGAAAATTGATACACCTTTTGGAGCGCCATCGGATGCCGCAATTGTGGGAACATTGGACGGTACGCCGGTAGCATTTCTGGCTAGACACGGCCGCAACCACACTTTTTTGCCCTCAGAAGTGCCTTACCGGGCAAATATTTATGCAATGAAGAGTTTGGGAGTTGAGTATTTAATCTCAGCGTCGGCGGTTGGTTCTCTGAAAGCTGAGGCGAAACCTTTAGATATGGTAGTGCCGGATCAGTTTATCGATCGCACAAAAAATCGAGTTTCTACTTTTTTTGGAGAAGGAATAGTCGGTCACATCACATTCGGCGATCCGGTTTGCGGCGAATTGGCTAAAGTATTGGCAAGTGCGATCGAATCCTTGAACCTCCCCGACGTTAACCTCCACCGGGGCGGCACTTACGTCTGCATGGAAGGCCCCGCATTTTCCACAAAAGCAGAATCCCACCTTTACCGCAGTTGGGGGGCGACAGTCATCGGAATGACAAATTTGCCGGAAGCAAAATTAGCCAGAGAAGCAGAAATTGCCTACGCAACTTTAGCATTAGTCACCGATTACGACTGCTGGCACGAAGATCACGACAGCGTAACTGTAGAAATGGTAGTTGCCAACTTGCACCGCAATGCAGCAAATGCCCAAAAAGCCATTCAAGAAACAGTACGGAGGTTAACAGAAAATCCCCCCGTTTCCGAGTCGCATTCAGCTTTAAAATATGCTATTCTGACTCGGCTCGATCAAGTGCCTGCCGCAACTAAGGAGAAAATGGGTTTGTTGTTGCAGAAATATTTGTAGTTGAAAGTGAGGCGTTGCATATTTGCGGGATGATTTTGAATTTTATCAAAGCTGAAAACCCTTATTTTTCTGCGTGGCTATAAGAGTCCCCCCTACAAGAGTCCTCCCAAAATTATGCAATGCCGTAAAATCAATATCAAATTGAGGTGAATCACTATTTGCCAATGACTGATTCTATTACGAGGGTTTTTTCTATTTATGTAATTTGACGCTAAGTAGACGCTAATAGGTTATTGAAGTGTCCTGACGCTGATCGATCTATAAGTAATTTTTTAGGTGTTATTTTACTAGGAACTTATGAGTAATAGTGCAGTTAAGCCAAATCAAATGATTGATGTTGCAGTTGTGGGTGGTGGCGTTTCTGGGGCCTACGCTGCTTGGCGGTTAGCATCTCATCACAAATCTTCTAAGATTCGTCTCTATGAATTGAGCGATCGCATTGGTGGTCGGTTACTATCAATGACAATGCCGGGGATGCCTCATGTTCAGGCTGAGTTGGGTGGGATGTATGTGACTGAATCTCAGGCTATTGTCTGGGAATTGATTAAGTTGCTGAACCTGAAGACAACGGTTGTTGACTTTAGCAGTCCGGGAGTACGGGCATATGTTCGCGATCGGCATTTGTTGATGAGTGAATTTAACCAACCTGATAAAGTACCTTATAATTTACGGCCGCATGAAGAAGGTAAAAATTATGAGGAATTGTTCGATTTGGCTGTTGGGCGGGCGATTCCAGGGAAAGAGTTAACTCCTGAATATTTTGCTTCCGATGATTGGAAGCGCGATCGCGAAACGCTGAAAATTGACGGTCAACACTTGTATGATTTGAGTATTTGGGAAGTGTTGCTGAAGGAAATTAGCAACGAGGCTTACAATCTCAGTTTGGATACGGGCTTTTTATATTCGGATTTGGGTACTTGGAATGCGGCTAGTGCGATCGCTACAAGTATGTCTCTTCCCTACAGCGATACTTGGTACATGATGGCTGATGGCTACCAAACATTACCGAAAACCCTCGCGACAGAATTTGAGAGAGAGGGTGGGGAAGTTTGCTTAAATCATCGCTTAAAAACCTTCGATCGCACTCCAGAAGGGCTGATTAGGTTAAATTTTGTCGATCGCGCGGGTCATTCCCTCCCGCCCGTGTTCGCGAAACATCTGATTTTAGCAATGCCGAAGCGATCGCTAGAACTGTTGGCCGTAGAAAATCAGCAGAATTTCCTATTTAGCAATTCAACTTTTCAAGATAATATCCAAACCGTTAGCGGCGATCCCGCTTACAAACTTTTCCTCGGTTATCATACTCCTTGGTGGCACGCACTAGATATTCATGGTGGTACTTCAGCTACAGATTTGCCGATACAAAAGTGTTACTACTTCGGTACAGAAAGCGCCCAAGGGGGCGATCCGAACAATCACAACTCCCTATTATTAAGCCTGTTTCCTGATAATATTGCTGCGGGTTTCTGGCGAACGATGGCTTATAATCCAGATGAGCCAGAAAAACGTCCCGCGTTTCGCGGAGAACTAGGCGAAACACGGGAATTGAGAGCTTTTCTGACAAGTGATGGTTCTATTGCGACAGACCCCTTAGTTCCTTCTCAGAATATGGTACGGACGGCCCAGCGACAACTCAAAGCCCTACACAATTTAGCAGATATTCCAGAACCTTATACCGCCCTTTATATCGACTGGCAAAAAGATCCCTACGGGGGTGGGTGGCACTCTTGGAACCCCCGCTGTCAGCCCTGGGAAGTGATGAAACAGATGCGACATCCGATTCATGGTGCTAATGTTTATGTCTGTGGCGAAGCCTATTCAAATATGCAAGGATGGGTGCAAGGAGCGCTGAATAGTGCAGAATTAATGTTAGAGGAAAACTTTAACTTGAGCCTGCCTGAATGGTTGCCAGCCTGTTATGATTTGGGGTCGTAAAATTCATTTTACTGTTCGCCAGACCGCAAGGGAATTCATTCCCTGGCTAATAGCTAAAGTCCTCTGAAGAGGACTGAAAAACTCATTCTACCTCGACCATATTTCTTGTGGAACAGGCATCTTGCCTGTTCAAAACTCGCTTTGTTGGAGATGTCTATTAGTCCTCTTCAGAGGACTTTCGCTTTGAGACAGGGAATTCATTCCCTGGCGGACTGACGGGCGGACGAAAGAACTGGGCGGACTGACAGCTTAAGTTGACACCAAGGGAAACTAATCACCGACTCCCCAAGATAAACTCCCCTACGGAAGATTCGGCAAAATAATCGCATCCGGCTGCTGCTGCAAATAACTCGGAATTTCCCCCGCCCACTCCCGACGGCGCGAGATTCATGGCTGTTGCCACTAAATACATGGTTTGATACAAAATCCCAACGTGCTTTAATATTAGACTATAGGCCATTGATTCATAGCCCCAAGTTACTCTCGAAAACCGAGAGGATAGCAGAATTAAAATCTGTGGTTCTACCTCTATCTGTACTGACAATCCTGCACTTTTTAGCAATGCTTCTACCTGCTTTGTTTTCCCTGAAATTTTACAAAGTTGGTGTTCTTCGGGTGCATAATAATACAAGCCAGCCTCAATATTTTCACAGGAATTGATAGCTGTATAAATCTCTAAATCGTAGCAAGCGCCTCCGGTTGGATAAGGTCTATTGCTGCAATCCATGTTATCTCTGGGGACAATCTCGCGCAATCTCGCGGAACGATAGAGAAATTCTCCTAATTGTTCGACAGTAATCGGCTTTTCTCCATGTTGCCGAATTGTCTTTCTTGATTCTAAAATTGCGGTAAACGGTCTATCTGTCTGTTTCAAGCTGTCGATGTCAGGTTTATAAAGATTGATAATCTCGTTGGAAGGTTTGGCTTTGAGTACGGGTGTGGGTTCGATTTCTCCTAAAAATCGAAAGGTTTTGCCAATCAGATTGGAATGTCTGCCGCCGCGACTGCGGGAGTGAAATAATAAATCGTGAAATTCCCATTGAGTTAGAGTTTCACTTGGTTCTAAGCTGCTATCATTGTTAACAGGTGATAGCATTTCAGCGGTTAGCAAAAAGCTGAGAAATAATCGGGCGGTGGCTTCAGAAATTCCCGGAATTTTGGTTATTAAATCGGAGATGGCTTTAGGTTGCGATAGTTCGTTGATTAAAGCTGCACTGCGCCAATCTTTGAGGATAATTTTGGCTTTGGAAAGGGGGGATTCGACAACTAAATGGGATTTTTCTGAGTGGCAATAGGCAAAGCGCGAAAGTTGATAGTTGTTATCAGTAATTGTCTCTGATAATTGCCATTTATAGGGTGTGGCTATGGGCACGGCTGTAGCGATCGCACTGCCGTCAATTTCTAAAGTATGGTAAACTAAACCCAGGATGACAAATTGTTCTAGGTAGTAGTAGAATTTAGCGAGGGCGGAACTGCCATCGGTAGCAACTACCAGTTGAGTTAGGGCTGTTTCGGTTGCGCCTGCGGTAGAAATAACTTTAATCGCGGCGACAATTCCGGGGGAGAGTTTGTTGAGGTTAAAGTCGATGTAGGGGGCTTTTAAAATTAAGTCTTTTTCGGCATCCTCTATAGAAATTTCTGGCTTAAAAGTTAGGATGATTTGGGGGATGGTTTCACTCATAATTAATCTTAAAAGAATATCGGGAATGGGTTGATTTGGTGTTCGGGGATGGGTGCATCTAGCCAGCCTAATTTCACGGGAATGTCATAAAGTCGCCCTGGTGCTAAGCGTTTCCAAAAGTGCCGCATTCCTGGTACTATAACTTTGACGACATTTAACCCAATGTCTGGCCGGGTTTGATCTAAAACAAAGGTTTCTAAGCCTAATGTTTCAGCTATTTTTACGCACTTTTCAACGTCGGCTTTTAAATCATCGCTGGCTAAGGGGGGATAGTCAGATAGTAATTTTAAAGGTTGGGAAGTATCGGGCGTTAAATAAGATTTATTTTCTAGGGTGGCGGTTTTGTACCACTCAACGGTGAGGCCGTCGGAAACTCCGTAATTTGTGCTACCATCGCTGTTAAAGGTTAATACTGCGGGTAACGATTGATTGACTTCTGTTAAAGCGCGAGACAGGGCAATTTGGGGGTCAAAATGTGCGCCAAAACCAAAAATAATATCTTCGATTTCTCTGTCGATGCGGTGAGAAAGGGCGGCAAAAACGGGGATGTTAAAATCGTTGGTGAGGTCTAAAACCCACAGATTGCGGTCTATACTTTGATAATAGTTTCTGAGTTCTTGAATGTAGGAATCGTTAAAGCTATCTAAATCAACGGCGGGGACTTTAACTTGATTGTACCACCACAAGGCAACGCTATCTCGCTCGACTAATTCCATAAATCCTTGCAAAATTGCTTCTTCTTTGGTATTGCCGGCGGCGCTACCGTTGGAGTCGGCCCAACAGTCGGGTTTTTCGGGTTTGGGATAGCCGTAATAACAGTAAGCTGTGGGTAGATATTTCACTCGTTGATTAGTTAATGACCAAATTGGTGTCCAGTCAATTTCTCGGCTGGTGTCGAAGGGTTCGGGGACTCTTTGAAAGAAGTTTTTACAGGTTCTATTCCAGTCGTGGCGAGTCCTATATTGTACTTCACTGAAACCCATGCAATCATTGGGGTGAATTGCGGTTTCTCCCATGGTTTGATAGCTGCCTTTTTTTCGGATTTCGTCGCCTTGAAATACGCCGGAATATCTCTCAATGCCTTCTCCCAAGGCGCTGGCTTTGGCTTGTTCGTCGGTTTTGCCTTTGCCGGCACTTCTGCCGCGTAAGTTTTCTTTGAGGAAGTACAAGTCATCGAACATCGTAGCGAAATTGTGGCCGGCTAAGTAGTTCGGTGTTAAAGCATTGGTTGTTTGGGGAACTTTGAGTAAACCGCGCACAACTCCGGTTATGGGACTGATTTGGCTGTCAAATTTTTGCAGGGTTTCGGTTGGGGAAAAGCCGCGATGTCCGCCATCGGCGGTAAAGGTTTTTTTCCGGCTTTGGAGGACAAAGGGCTGGATTTCTTGGGGCGGAAGTTGACCGCATTCGGGGCATTGGGGGCGTTTAGTTATAATGTGATTGGTGGTTTTGAGGGTTTTGGTGTCAAAGGCAACTATGGTGTTTTCTAAGGTTTTATTGTCGCCTTGGACAATCCATTTGGCTAGTTCTGTGGCGGCTAAATTTAAGCTTATTTGTATGGTGGAAGGTAGGTAAGCTGGGGGGTTTAATAAGGGTTTTGAGTAGTTTTTTTGACGCTGGATGAAGCTTTGGGTGGGGCGATTTGCTCTCAGGCGTTGGGCGAGACATTCCCAGCAGGCGGTGTTTTCGGGGTGGAAAATCGGACCGATCGCAATTGTGGAACTTGTAGGTTTGACGAGTAGCCAAGGGTTGCCTGTTTGAAGGGCTTTTTGGTTGAATTCGCCCAGTTCGGGTTGCAAGTAATCGTCGGCTAGGATGACGGTGATATCTGCGGTGGCCGAGGTTTGAATGCCGAGGGTTTCTAGGGCGCTGACACAAGCTTCGGCTGGGATTTGGCTGTAGGAGATGACGGCTACTTTGAGGGATTGTAGGCGGGATGTGGCTTGTTGGGGGGAGATGTTTAAAAGGGTGTAGAAGGCGGCGGTTTCTTCGGGGAGGGAGGTGTCATTTTCGATCAGGTGGCCTTGTTTTTCTAGCAGGGCTAGGGTATAGTAAATTTCTGCGGGTGAGGCTTGACCTCGCAGTTGGTTGACGATTTCGTCTGCGGTGTTGTTACCGTTAATTAAGGGGGTTAATAGTTCGTAAAGGTGGCCTGAGAGGACGAAGGAATCTGACTCGGAGATCAGGAATACTCCTACCGATTTGATGATTTCGACGGTGAAGCAATTTTTAAACTTTGGTTGGTAGAGCATCCTGAAGGGTGTTTAATATAATTTTGGGATTGATTTTAGTAAAGCGATCGCTCTTATTGCGGTTGAGATTTAGAGAGTGGCGATCGCTATAATTCAAGATAGCGCTGTAAAATCTCTTGAGCTTGGGAAAGCAGATCTGATTCAAGTTGACCGAGTTGTTGTAGTAATCTCTTTTTATCGAAAGTCATTGGGTCAACACAGACTAGCAAACTGTCTGCATCTAAACCATTTTGTGCAGATGCGGGTGCAAATATCACAGCAGCAGAAATCCGAGGATCGTGAGGACGAGCGGAGGTAAATGGCAAAACGGTGACTTTAGAGCGCCCCTCGTTAAACAGCGACCCAGAAATAACTAATGCTGGTCGCGTTTTGCGTATTTCTGTTCCGACTGACGGATCGAATCTCGCTATCCAGATACTTCCCAGTCGGTAATCGCCTGAGTCTGCCATTCCTCATCCCATCCTAAATTTAGTTCATCAATTAGCTGACAAGCATCTGCTAAAGCTTGTTTTTCTTGCTGTTTTCGCCATTGTTGCAAGAGAGATTCTATCAAAGCACTGGGGTTTGGCGCTTTTTGACTGACATAGGTAACTAAGTCATCTGGTAAGCTGATAGAGATGTTGCTCATTGGCTAATCAGAATAATTTTTTACTCTTAATTTTAGCAATAATTGTGACAAATTACAACCGCCGCGTCCTCTTGTCAAGTCCGATCGCGCTTGCCAGTTTTTATCCCCGGAAAAGCTTCCTCTCCTCAAGTTTTGTAGGGTGCGGATCTGTGAGAGGTTAAATGGAACTTGCTGTTTGACCGGTGGCGACGCACCTTACCTACGACAAGATTGTGTGTACCACAATTTGTGCGATCGCCTCCTCATTCAATCTTTTTCGTTTTAGCCCGATCGCTATTTACGGTTTCCATATTCTTAAAAATTTAAATCTATAAATTAACTATAGTCGATCGCCCGAAAAGCTAACTCTCCTCGATCGACCCCGCTGTGACTAGAGAGTTCCACTTAACCAAGCCTGCGCGATCGCCTTCGACATTTCCTGTTCGCTCGCCGTCAAATCTTGTTGCAAAACTGATATAATTATATTCCTCTGTTAGATCAACCTAATCTTGTTCTGGCAATTAATGCCGATACAGTACAACAGCCTCATCCGCTTGTCAACTGCGGAAACACCTACTCTCCTGAAGTAGCCCCGCTACGACTAACAAGCGGGGCCGAAAAACTGGCAAGCTACAGGTGCAGCCTGCGCTAAGCTAAAGGAACTTTAGGAGCAACAGACCCTAAGTCCGCCTGGTAATATCTCAGCCCGCCCATCAATCCAATTGCTAATCTGTTCGTCTGTCAGATCGTCAGGTTTGAGAGGTAGGGGTAGGACATAAATCACCGTTTCCCCTGAAGTACCTCGAAGGATGGGAACTGCATCGGGAGCCTGATTTACTTGGACTTCTACGAAATCTTCCAAAATTAACCCATTGTCTCGCAGCGTGGCTGCGGGTTCGTTGAGTAGCCGATTATATAAAGCTTCGTCCAACCATGCTTGACCAATCAGTCGGGCTATTTGTGTTTCCCAACTTCTCCAATCCTGGGGAAAAGCCATAATTTTCTCCTAGCTCCCTTTTGCGGGAAATATAGATTTTGCTGTTATTGTATAGCAGATGCGTTCTCTACAGTTTCGATCGGCAACTATTGACCGCACCCTGGTTTACAGTCGGCAAAGCCCAAGGCTTCAAAGTCTAGGAAACTGGCGATCGCCCTTTTTTGAGAAAGAGAAATAATATCATTTCCCTTTGACTGGGAATTGTATCATCCTAAATGCTGTAGGGGCGGGTTCGCCAACCATAATCGCCAAAAACAAACAATCTCGAAAACCCGCCCCACCCAACGAACAATCATCATCCACATACTAATATTCGATGCAAATTTCTGGTTGATGTGGGCGATTGGTGGGGTTGGGCGGGTTTATTTAGATTGTTGGTTATCGTTATATATTGTTGGCGAACCAGCCCCTACAGCTTTTTTATCGTGGTGCAAAATGTGAATTTTTACGGATTTTCTTGATGATACAGTGGTTTTCACTCCCGATAGGTTAATATCACTAACAAGTACAATACCAAATAGCGCACGGACTATGCTCGGACTTAACGGATATCGCATTGTACAAGAACTTCACAGCGGCGTAAAAAGTTTGGTTTATCGAGGCTACCGCGAAGCAGACCAGCAACCCGTTATCGTCAAACTCCTTAAATCCGAGTACCCCACTCTGGAAGAAGTCACCCGCCTCAGAAATGAATACAAAATTGCCCAACCCCTAGACAGTTCTAGTATCACTAAAGTCTATAGCCTAGAAAACTATCGCAATAGCTTTGCCCTAATCTTAGAAGATTTTGGCGGCTCCTCTCTCGACCAGTTACTTACTAACCAAACCTTCCCTTTAACAGAAGTTCTGAGAATTGCCATTGTCTTAATAGATGCCTTAGATTATTTGCACCGCCATTCGATTATTCACAAAGATATTAAACCGGGCAATATCATTATTAACTCTACCACAGCCGAAGTCAAACTCACTGACTTTAGCATTTCCTCCCGCCTGCAACAAGAAAATCAATCTGTGAGCAATCCCTCGGAACTGGCGGGTACTCTCGCCTATCTCTCCCCAGAACAAACGGGGCGAATGAACCGCTCCGTAGATTACCGAACCGACTATTATTCTTTAGGAGTGACTTTATACGAACTGCTGGCGGGTCAGTTACCTTTTGCCACGGTCGAGCCGATGGAATTAATACATTGTCACTTAGCTAAACAGCCTTTACCACTTTGTGAAATCAGAGAAATTCCCCAAGTTATTTCTGATATTGTAATGAAACTCTTAGCCAAAACCGCCGAAGAGAGATATCAAAGCGCAGCGGGATTAAAATTTGACTTAGAAACTTGTTTAAATCAGTTGCTTGCTACGGGAACAATAGCACCTTTTGCCATTGCCACCCGCGACAAAGGTAGCCAACTCCTGATTCCACAAAAACTTTACGGCCGCGAACAGGAAGTAATAGAATTACTAGCCGCCTTTGAAAGAATTAGCCACTCCTCTATAACCCCGACATCTATAACCCCCAACCCCCTTACTAAGGGGGCTTTAGAACCAGCAGAATCCCCTCTTACCCCAACACCTCTTACCCCCCCCTTAAGAAGGGGGGCTGGGGGGGATCAAAGCTACGCTTCAGAAGCAGAATCCTCCTCCACTCTTACCCCCCCCTTATCAAGGGGGGCCGGGGGGGATCAAAGCCATGCCGAAATGATCCTAGTATCCGGTTATTCCGGCATTGGCAAAACCGCCATCGTCAACGAAGTTCACAAACCCATTGTTCGCCAGCGGGGTTATTTCATTTCCGGCAAATTTGACCAATTTAACCGTAACATTCCCTACTCAGCCATCATCACAGCTTTTCAAGCCTTAATCAACCAATTACTCACAGAAAATGCCGGACAAATTGCCAGTTGGAAACATCAACTCTTAGATGCCCTCACCCCCAACGCCCAAGTCATTATTGATGTCATCCCCGAAGTAGAATTTATTATCGGTTCGCAGCCAGAAGTGCCACAATTAGGGCCAACAGAATCACAAAACCGCTTCAATCGAGTTTTTCAACAATTCCTCAAAGTCTTTTGTCAGCCCCAACACCCCGTTGTCCTGTTTTTAGATGACTTGCAGTGGGCAGATGCAGCCTCCCTGAAACTGATGCAACTGCTGATGAGTGACTCTGATAGCCAATTTTTGTTAATTATTGGAGCATATCGCGATAACGAAGTCAACCCCACTCATCCTTTAATTCAAACCTTAGAAAAAATCCGCGAATCCGGGGCAAATCTCAACAATATCACCGTCCAACCTTTAGCGCTAAATCATGTTAGCAAACTGATTGCCGATACTCTCAATGAATCGGCAGCCACAAAACGCATTCAATCCTTTTCCCAACTCCTGTTTAGCAAAACCCAAGGCAACCCTTTCTTTTTAACCCAACTGCTGAAAACCCTTGCCTTGGAAAACCTACTGCATTATGAAGCCAGCAGCGACAGATGGCAATGGGATATCGAGGCAATCCAAGCAATTGGCATTACCGATTTAAACGTTGTCGAACTCATTGCCAGAAACATTCAAAAACTACCAGATGTTACTCAAAAAGCCTTAAAACTTGCCGCTTGCGTTGGCAATACTTTCAACTTAGATGTTTTAGCAATTGTCAACGAAGCATCAGAATTAGTAACGGGGGCGCAGTTGTGGCCAGCGCTTCAGGCGGGTTTGATTTTGCCCCTCTCCGAAGCCTACAAAATTCCCCTGGTATTTGTCGAGTCGGAAGCTGAATCAGTGCGGCTGCAAGATGTGAAAGTAGATTACAAATTCTTGCACGACAGAGTGCAGCAATCTGCCTATTCTCTGATTCCCGAAACCGAGAAAAAATCAACTCACTTTCAAATCGGTCAATTGCTGCTGCAAAATACCACAGCAGAAGAACGCAAAAACAATATTTTTGCCCTGGTTAATCAATTAAATTTTGTTATACAGACAACCACAGAGGCATTACCGCTACTAGCCACCCAGTCAGACAACAACCTGTTAGCAGAACTTAACTTGATTGCCGGTCAAAAAGCTAAAGCCTCCGCCGCCTTTGAAGCGGCTGTTAATTATTTTAATCTCAGTTTGGGACTGCTGGCTGCCGATAGTTGGCAGAGTGATTATGACTTAACGCTGCCTATCTATGTGGAAACCGTAGAAGCTGAATATTTAAACGCTAATTTTGCACGGGCGGAACAGCTTTTAGAAGTTGTGCTGCAAGAAGCGAAAACGCTTTTAGATCGGGTGAAAGTTTATGAAGTTAAAATTCAGTCTTATATTTCTCAATACAGGTTTTCAGAAGCAATAGAGACAGGGCTGGAGGTTCTGGAAAAATTAGGGATATCGCTGTCTGAAATGTCGGAAGATCCCGGAATTTTGATTCAGGCAATTTCAAGAAAACTGGCCGAAGAAAATAAAGAAATTGAGGATTTAGCCAACCTTCCCGAAATGACATATCCTTATCACTTTGCCGCAATTCGGATTCTTTTAACAGTTACTTCGGCTGCTTATATCACGAATCCTGCTTTACTGTCGCGGCTTTTATTTGCAATGGTGGATCTCTGCTTAACTTACGGCAATCCTCCTTTAGCTGCTGGTGTGTACGTTCATTATGGTATCTTTTTGACTGCTTCTGGAGATATTGATTCAGGATATAGATTTGGTCAGTTATCTTTAAGATTGCTGGAGCAATTCAATGCCAAAAATATAAAAGCAATTGTTTTATATTGCTTTAACTCATCTATTCGACACTGGAAAGACCATGTTAGGGCAACCATAGACTCTTTGCAAGAGGCTGTTAATAGTGGGCTAGAAACCGGAAATTTAGAGTATGGCTGCTATGCAATTCTAATAAATAATCTTCATATATTCTTTGCGGGTAACGACTTAGATTTTCTGGATGTTAAAACCAGAGAGTATGTATCTTTGATTGGCAAACTCAAGCAATCTCATTCCTTTGAAGCTATTAAGATGTATCGACAACTTTACTTGAATTTACTGGGTCAGTCAAACCGACCTACTGACTTAACTGGCGATCAATATAATGAAAAAGAGGCTCTTGAAGCGGCATTACAAATGAATAATTATTATAACTTATTTTTTATATACACTTTTAAAACTTTACTTTCATATTTATTTAAAGAACGCGAAGCCACCGTTGAAAATGCTCGGCAAGCAGATAAATATCAAGCACCTGTTCGAGGGATGCTGGTGACAGCACAACTCAACTTTTACTACTCCCTCAGCCTCCTTGCTCAATATCCCCACGTCAGCGAAACCGAACAGACAGAATATCTCGAACAAGTAGCCACCAATCAACAAACAATGAGACATTGGGCTAACAATTGCCCCGCCAACTACCAACACAAATACGAGTTAGTAGAAGCAGAAAAAGCGAGAATTTTAGGAGACTACCCCGCAGCCATCACCCTCTACGATGCGGCCATCACCGGGGCCAGAGAACAACAATACACCCAAGAAGAAGCCCTCGCCAACGAACTCACCGGCGAATTTCACCTAACTCGCGGCCAAGAAAACATGGCCCGCTTCTTCCTACTAGAAGCATACTACTGCTACATCCGCTGGGGAGCCAAAGCCAAAGTCAAAGACTTAGAAACCCGATATCCGCAATTCTTCGCCAAAATCAACGCTCAAAAACCCTCAGAAACCAGCCTCACCTTAGCCACCATCATTACCAGTAGCAGCAATTCCGAAGGATTTGACTTAGCCTCCGTCTTCAAAGCCGCCCAAGCCATCTCCAGTGAAATAGTCCTCAGTGAATTGCTAGCAAAACTAATTAAAATCGCCATAGAAAATGCCGGCGCACAAACCGGATATTTGCTGCTCAAACACTCAAACACATTCACCATAGAAGCCGTCGGACAAGTCGAAGGCGACAACATCACCCTCTCACAAATCCCCCATCTGCCCCTCCCCGAAATCCTCCCCATGAGCGTCATCAACTATGTAGAAAGAACCAAAACACCTGCCGTCTTAAACAATGCTACTACCGAGGCAATGTTTGCCGCAGACCCCTATATTGTTGCCCATCAAACCAAATCCATACTCTGTACTCCCATCATCAATCAAGGTCGCTTCATGGGCGTAGTTTACTTAGAAAACAACCTAGCAGAAAAAGTATTCACCCCAGCGCGAATAGAAGTTTTAAAACTCCTATCTTCCCAGGCATCTATCGCCTTAGAAAATGCCCAACTTTATCAAACCCTAGAACAAAAAGTAGAAGAACGCACGGCACAGTTAGCCCAAGCTAATAAAGAAATATTGGTTTTGAACGATCGGCTAAAAGTAGACAACCTTCGCATGAGTGCGGAACTAGACGTAACCCGCCGCCTGCAACAAATGATTTTGCCTCAACAGCAGGAATTAGAGTCAATTGCAGGGCTAGAAATTGCTGCATTCATGGAACCGGCTGATGAAGTTGGTGGCGACTACTACGACGTACTAAATCACGGCGGTAAAGCCACAATTGGCATCGGCGACGTGACAGGACACGGTTTAGAAAGCGGCGTGTTAATGATTATGGCGCAGACAGCAATTCGCACTTTGCTGGTTCACAAGGAAACCGACCCCGTTAAATTATTGCAGACAGTCAACCAAACTCTTTTTGACAACGTAGAGCGCATGGATTCCGGTAAAAATATGAGCCTTTCTTTGCTGGAATATCGGGACAACACCCTGCATTTGAGCGGACAGCACGAAGAGGTGATTGTCGTGCGTGACGGCGGCCAAGTAGAGCGGATTGATACCATCGAGTTAGGCTTTCCCATCGCCTTGGAAGCAGATATTGCCGATTTCATTGCTTCTACTGAAATACAGTTGAATTCGGGGGATGTTGTCATACTCTACACAGATGGAATTACCGAAGCTTTTGATATGAAGAAAAATCAATACGGTATCGAGCCATTGATTGAAGTTGTTGTCCTTAACAGGGAACAGTCAGCAGCAGCAATCAAGCAAGCTGTGATTGACGACGTGCGGCGATACATCGGGGAACAAAAAGTATTTGATGACATTACTTTGGTTGTAATTAAACAGAAGTAATATCATTTCCGGTTACACCGGAATGATGTTGACTGTTGACTGTTGACTGTTCACGGCGTCAACAGTCAACAGTCAACTCGAATTTACTATTCCGATGCTAACGGATTTGATATAAGTAGGTAGGCACAAATAAACATTGCTGTATAACCGAATGTACAACTGCCCGAACAGAAAGCCAATAGCTTCGTTTCACTCGCTTTTGACTACTTAAAGCAGATTCCCGGTTTATGAAGTACCCCCGCCTATCCTTCTATCCCCGGAAAAGGCAAAAACCTTTGTCCCTACACTTCATGAACCTGGAATAGGCTGTATGTATTTTCCCACTCATTTGCTTAGTTCCGCTCAATTAATCAACTGCTTGAATGCGTCGTGTTCGCGAATCTTCTCCAAATCAGCTTCACTTTTTGCCAACTCTTTACATACATTCGGATTGAGATTGAGGGCGCGCTTTAAATTTTCAATTGCTAATTCAATTTTACCTTGTAGGGCATAACATCTGGCTTTGTTGTACCAAATTCTGTAAAAGTCAGGCCGAATTTTAGCAGCATTGTCGTAGGAAGCGATCGCAGCTTCGTATTTTTGCAATTTGGAGAGTGCAACGCCTCGATTGTTCCAAGCGTCAGTATAATCATTTTTAATTTGTAGGGCTTGATTGTAAGAAATTACGGCTTGTTCGTACTCCTGCATTTTGGAAAATGCAACGCCTCGGTTGTTCCAAGCATCGGCATAATCTGGTTTGGCTTGAATTGCTTGTTCGTAACAGCCGATCGCCTCCTGGTACTTCTGCAACTCCAACAATACCACGCCTCGATTGTTCCAAGCATCGGGATAATTGGGGCGAATTGTAGTAGCTTGTTCGTAAGAGGCGATCGCCTCTGGATACCGCTGCATTCTCGTGAGCACTACTCCTCGGTTATTCCAAGTATCGGCTAAATCCGGCTGAATTTGCAGGGCCTGATCGTAAGCCGCGATCGCATCTTGATAACGGTTTTCAAAGAAACAAGCATCTCCCTGTTTAGCATAGTCGCCCGCAGTCAATAACTTTTGGTAATTGCCATAGTTAACCGGAGCAAATTCTTGAATTTGGGCATCGGGGAATAACAAGTCTGTTTCTGCCTCTGCCGGGTGACTTTGCTGTTGAATTTCGCCTAAGATAGTTTCAGCGTCCGAAATTAATAGTTTTAATTGAGAGATTGTATCGTAATGGAGACTTTCTATTTCTTGGCGAGCAATTGTTGTCTGCTTGGACAATTTGCTCAACAGAAACCAAACCCCGACTCCGGCTGCTGTCGGAAACAAAGTTAAGGCAATTATTAGCCCGTTCAGCAGTACCGCCGTGCGCCCAAAAGCAATGTCAACTTCTTCTTGAACTCGATCGCGGATTTCTTCTTTAAGTGGCTGCTGTGAGAATTGCTGCTCAACCAACAGTGCCGGCCTCGGTTCAGAGGCAGAAACGCTATTGGCGCAGACTAGAATAGTTGAAAGGGCGATCGGGCTAATACTTTTTCTAAAGATACTTGACAAACGCATTGCCTTAGTGATACGCACCTGAGTTGCGATTTCCATGTGTCAAGAGATGCTGATAACGATGATCCCAGACTAGCCCATTTGTTCATAAACTATTAAATACAGGATATCTGTTGTGCAGTCCCCTCCGATCAAATTGCTGACGCAAGAATTGCTAGACGAAGTTGCCGCTTCCTCCCGGCGCAGTCCCCGCCAGCGACAAAACTACAATTTCCACGATTTGTCTGAAAAAGTGCAGCGGTTTGTCAACGTGCTGCAACCAGGCACTTACGTCCGCCCTCACCAACACCTGCGCCCGCCTGCAGTTAACGGTTTTGAGTTTTTTGTGGTGATTCAAGGCGAAGTCGGTATTGTTATTTTGAACGAAAACGGTCAAATCCTGCGCTCCTTGCGAGTCAGCGCTGCGGGCCCGACTCGCGCTGTCGAACTGCCAGAGGGCACTATTCACACGTTAGTAGCTTTGACACAGGATACTGTGATTTTGGAGTTTAAGGAAGGGCCTTACGACGTGGGGGCCGATAAAGACTTTTTGGCAGGTTTTCCGGCTGAGGGAACTGCAGAGGCGCGAGAATTAGTCCTGATTTGGGAAGCGGAATTTAACACTTGACTAATGACTGTTGACTGTTGACTGTTAAATGTTGACTGTTAAAAATCTCAACTCTCAAATCTCAAATCGATGGGCTGATTACTAATTACTGATGAATCTAATTGTCGTCATCCGATTGTATAAATCGGGGGCGGTACGAATGATTTTTCTCAGGAGCTCATCCGTCACCCAAAAGACGAGGGGAAACGAAAATTTTTTGCTGAATTCGCTGCATAATAGGTTGGTAGAAATGAGCAATCGATCGATCGCCTCCACTGATTCCAAACCGAGGAGCATTAAAGCAGGAGGCTTTTCGCCGTCTATTTCTGCTGCAATTGTCGTGTAGAGAGTTGTCGCCGATTTGGGCAAAAACAGTTGCCGCGGTTTCACGGGACAATGTACTTGCAGCCGATCGACTATTTGCTGCCGCAAAGTTAGCGAGTTACAGTTGACTAAAACGAAAGAAAAGTAACCTTGGGAAAGACGGAGCGCCCGCATTAAAGTTGAGAACGACCGCTCGTTATATTTAGCTGATTCGTACTTAGCTGCATCGTCTTTAGCTGTATTTTCTGAGCTTTGCTCGACAAACATAAATTGCATATTTTTTATCTAGTTTTAGAGATTTTCTAGATTAAATGATCTTTCTAAAGAAAATGTGAATATCGGAAATTTATTTTTCGTTTAAAAACTTTGGGTAAATATACCATGGTTTTAAATTAATATCAATAGTCTGATCGAAATAGTCCGATCGACAGATTTGGCTTGCACAACTCAAAAAGCACCTGCGACGGCACAACAAAAGTATAGCTGCAGGCAGAAGGAAGAGCATATTTCGCAATGGTTTCAGCAATTAATAACGTTCTAAATATCTGGCACGATTGCTAGGTAAAATGTAATTAAAAATACAAAAAATCACCTGAAATTCTCAGCCAGTGGCAAAGTAAACCAAAAACTTGCCCCTGCACCGGGAGTGCTAATTACCCCAATTTGGCCGCCGTGAGCACCTATAATTTGCCGACAAAGATAGAGACCCAAACCCAAACCAACCGAGTGTCGGGATTGATCGCCCCTAACGTAAAGGTCAAAAAGATGTTCGCACTGTTCCGGCAATATTCCCGCCCCGTCATCTTCCACGGTACAATAAATCATCCTAGCTCCGGGATTGGGGATTGGGGATTGTGGATTGGTAATGGGGGATTGTGGATTGGTAATCGGTAACTTGTCGGTGTCTTGCTTTGCTGTGCTTTGATTTATAATTAATTTATCCGCCTGGATTACTTGAGCCGAAACTGTTAAACTCAATCCCGGTAGATTGTGTTTCAAAGCATTAGAAATTAAATTGGATAACACGCGCCACAACTGAGTTTTGTCAGCATTCACGGCTGGCAAATCATCCGGAACCAAATTTTTAAAAGTAGCTTTACCCTCATTCATTAAAGGCTCCAAATCTGTCGCAGCAGCTTCAACTAGCGCCCTCAAATCAACCGATTTGCAGTGCAAAACAAAACCGCGCAATTCCCCGGCGTGAACTTCCAACAGCGAATTTATCAAGCGCAATTGCTGCTCGCTACCTTGAATCATCCGCTCCAAAATAGAACGGGGAATTGCGATCGAATCCCCAGGTTTCGTCTGCCAATTTTTCAGCACCATTAACATTCCCGCCACCGGGTTTCGCAAGTCGTGAGAAAGAGCGTGGATAAACATCCGCAGCGATTCTTGTGCCTGTTTGCGCTGCGTGATATCCTCAATTAAACCCTCATAATAAAGCACGGCGCCGCTGCTGTCCCGTACCGCCCGCGCCTTCTCAGAAATCCAGACAATACTGCCGTCTGAGCGGTAAATTTTAGATTCAAAATCCGATACTGTGCCGCTTTCCTCTATCGCTCGCAAAAACTCCTTTCTGCGAGCCGGATCGACGTACAACTGCCGCTCAATATCAGTAAACTTTGCTGTCACTTCTTCGGGAGAATCGCAGCCGTAAATCCTCGCCAAAGCTGGATTTGCAGTAATATAACGACCATCGGGAGTGCTTTGAAAAATTCCCTCGCCGGCATTCTCAAAAATGCTGCGGTACTTCGCCTCCGCCACCTCCAACTGCTGGTAAGCAGATTCCAACTCACGCCTGGTACTAAACTCTTTCCGTTGCAGACATTCGTACCAATAAACCGACAAATCGCAAATCAAACAAATCCAAAACAAATATAAGTACAACCCGGTCAACTTAAAAGGAGTATACTTAGCAAAACTTAGATTTAAAACCAAATTTATCCCGACGTGGCAACACAAAACGCCGAGTTGAGAAATCAGGTGGAGGCGCCAGCGGACGGGGATCAGCGTAGCTTGGATCAAAAACGCTAAAATCCAAGTAAAAATTGGTAATTCCCCGGCTTGTGCGACAGCTAGCCCAAGCTGTACAACCACAGTCAGCGACCACGAAAAAGCCAAAAATAGCAAACCGGGATAGCGCTGTCCAAAGGAGGTTTTTTGCAACACAAAACAGGTCAACAAACCCAATTCTACAGCAGCGCTCGTGTACAAATAAACACTTTCAAACTCCTGGTGAGCGAAGAATCTTTCGCCTAGAAAATAGACCGTTATTGTGAAGGCAAAAAAGATGGCAATTCCGACTGCAGGGCGCAGCCGCTCTCGGAGGAAGCGATCGCGCCACACCTCGTAAACCGTTAACGCCTGAACGGATTTTGCATTGCCCAAATAGTTCATAGCATTTTAGATTTTAGATTTTATATTTTATATTGACAAAGATCGATCGTCCGAGTTGACAGCAGGTAGCGAAAACCAGAAAGTCGAACCACCGCCGGGAGTGCTTTCGACGCCAATTTCGCCGCCGTGAGCTTTGATAATTTGCTTCGAGAGGTACAAGCCCAAACCCAGCCCTGTTAATTGTCGGCTATTAGGGTCGTGAACGTAAAGTTCAAATAGAGATTCCCGCTGTTTGGCGCTGATTCCTACTCCATTATCTGTTACAGTACAGCGAACCATTTTTACTGTGACTCCGGGCAATTTGCTGCCGATATTGCCAATTTGGCCCTGATAGCGGGGCATTTTGCAACTGCCGTCCAGGTTAAATTTTGCCAGGGTTTCCTGATTTTTTTGGGTTGTCTCGCCTATCCTAGGACGATCGCCCGCAGGAGATATCCGGTTAGCGATACAGCGGGCGAGCGGATTATTGGGCGATGTTAAAGCCTGGGAATTTTCTTCATAACTTAGCGCTGTTTCAAGTTCAATTACCTCGGCTTTAAAAGTTATATTGACTCCCGGAGGATTGTGCTTAATAGCATTAGTCAACAGATTTTCTAGCACCCGCTGCAAGTGTTGGCGATCGGCCTTGACTTGTGGCAAATCCACTGGTATTTCCTGAGTTAAAGTTGCTTGATTTTTGGCTAGCATCGGTTCTAAATCGGCAACAATGGCTGAAGCTAAAGACTGCAAATCTAGCGGTAAAGGATTGAGAACAATACCTTTAACCTCGCTAGCGTGAGCATCAAGCAGGGAATTAACCATAGTCAACTGGTGTTCGCTGGCTTGAACGATGCGCTGCAAAATCGATCGAGAAACCGGAACATCTTGTAGAGAATCAGAGGCCGATTTGTTGAGCAAATTTTTCAGCAGTATTAACATTCCCATAACAGGAGTGCGGAGATTGTGAGAAACTGCGTGCAAAAATAGGTCTTTGAGGCGGTTGCTTTCTTGCAGTTCGTGCATTTTTTGCTGTAGTTGGCGGGTGCGTTCCTCCACTTGATATTCCAAGTTGGCATTGAGAGCTTTTACCTGCTGCAAAAGTTGGGCTTGCTGGAGAGCGATCGCCACTTGGGTAGCGAGTTTTTCTAACAAATCTATTTCAAATTCCTGCCACTGGCGGGACCCGGAGCACTGGTTGACGGCCAAGAGCCCGAACAATTCATCCCCCAGGACGATCGGCACATTTAACGTCGCGCGAATTTGATAGTCGCTGTACAATTGGGCAATAGGAACGCTGAGTTGAACGCTAGCAGTATCGGAGATAGATCGGACGCGGTTGTTAGCATAAAAAGTTTTCTGGTTTTCGAGGTGATTCTCGTCAGCGAGTACCCACCCCAAAAGAGAACGGTATTGGGCATCCACAGACTCGGCCACAACCTTACCGTATACCGGGCTAGGAAGATTTACCCCGTCCGCGTCCACAATACCGATAAAAGCGCGGTCTGCCTTGAAAAATTGCCGGACTTCGGCAACAGTAGTGTTGAGAATTTCTTCGAGGTCGAGGGAGTTGCGAATTCGCAGGGCGATTTCCGAGAGCAAGCGATCGCGATCGGAGGACGCCCGCAAAGCGGTTTCCGCGCGGTGGCGTTCGGTAACGTCTTGGACTGTGGCGGCGATCGCCCCTGACTGAATGGCCGACTGTTCGCAGACAGTGCGTTCGGAACCGTCTGCCAGCACAATTCGGTAGTTAATGCAATAGGGTGTGCGCTCAAACATAGCTTGGCGCTGCGATCGCGCCACCAATTCTCGGTCTTCTGGATGTACGGCCTGCAAAAAAACTTCTGGTGTAGGTTTGACAGTTCCCGGAGCAAAACCCAAGAGGCGGTAAAGTTCGTTTGACCACCGCAATTCGATATGGGATCTACGATCTTCTGAGGATTCTTGGCAGTTGTCAGTTGCTGTGAGGGCGGCGCAATTTAAATCCCAATTTCCCAACTGAGCGATGCGCTGAGCGTTGGCTAAACTAGCTTCGCGGTCGCGCAGCATGGCGGCCGTGCGGCGCACCTCCACCAGCGCTTGCTGGCGTTCTGCTACGGCGGCGGCCAACATCAGAGCCACAAGGGCGATCGTACCGGTAAAAGCTTGTAAAAATAAAACCGCCTGTTTGAGATTATCGCTTTTGGCCAAAAACGGGCCGCCTCCCTGCACCGCTCCCCAAATCGCGATGTAAGATACGATCGAATAAGCAAAAATCGCTCCCGCCGGTTGAAACCGCAGGGCAGCCCAAACTATCAGAGGAAAAGGCAGATACTCCAGCGGATACTGAGCGATCGCTGCTTGTATTTTAGAGCAAAAAAACAGCCAGCTCACGCTCAGCAATAGAGTCAGCCAGAGCGCTATTTCTGAATAATTAATAATTACAAATAGAAGATTGTAGCGGTTTTCACTTGCAGAAAATCGGCTTGAATAATTTGTAACTCGTGATTCGCCATCGTCCCAGTTAAAAAATGCTTTTAAACTTGAAATAATTCCCGGTTTAATCTTACCTTTTACACCATTTTCAATAACAGGCAAAATGCCTGTACCACAATCAAATTCATCTCTCGCTTCACAGGCATCTTGCCTGTTCCTAAACAAGTAATTGAGAATAATGAAACATCTCAGTTTTAGTGGAGATTTAAAACTATTAACGGCGTGGTTCAAAGTCAGCAGAACGGGCGTCACAATCAAAATTCCCATGCCGTCTCCGAGCCACGTAGTCCACCAGTTGCGAGAGAAATTGCTCCACTGAGCCCAACCAAAAATGCACGTTCCCAAGTTGCCGAGGATAGAGCCTAGGAAAGTAGACCCTATGACCGCGCCCGCTACTAAAGCCAGAACATCTCGCAGTCGATCGAGTTTGGTAGAAAATCCGCTCCAAGTCAGCAAAGCCTCTCCAGCCAGCGCTTGCAGGGTGACGCTAAAAGCCGATGTGGCAATGACAGCCGACGGTATACCGCCGGTAGAGTTTAACAGCACTGAACCGAGGACAATTCCCGGCCACATCCGTCGCCCTTGCAGTAGCAGGGCTGCTAGAGCAATACCGGCGGGCGGCCACACGGGGGAGGGTTCGGCTTTCACCAGTCCCAGCATCGACGCTGCGAGTTTTCCGGTAACAAAGTAGGCCAGCGCCAGGATGCCGGTGTACAGAAGCGTTCGAGTGCAGCGGTTGAGCAGTTTCATGTTTAGGTGCGATCGAATCCTCCATTCCTAGTTTTTAATTTAGGCGGCTTTGGGGCGATCGAGCTTCCTCCTGACGACTCACCTGACTGGGGGAGTGGGAAGTTGACTGTTGACTGTTGACTGTGGACTGTTGATTGATGACTGATGACTGTTGTGATTGGTGATTAGTAGCAGCTAACAACTCCCCATGCCCCATGCCCCATGCCCCATGCCCCATGCCCCATGCCCCATGACTTCTTAAAATCCAAAACTCCGCTTGCCATCCGGCTTAACAGTAAGCCAATTAGTCTTTGCCATTGCCAGTTGTTCCTCAGAAACTGTAGCGTTCGTAAGATTCGCCCCGCACAAATTTGCTCCCCGCAAGTTCGCCTTAGTCAAATAAGCCCCCGTCAAGTCAGCACCTCGGAAATCCGCCCCTTCAAAATTGGCAGTGCTGCAATAAGCCTCAGTCAAATTAGCATCTCGCAAATTCGCCTGAATTAACCTCGCGTGACCCAAATTTGCCCCCGACAAATCGGCTGCTTGCAAATTTGCTTTTACCAACCTAGCCTGATAAAAATTCCCCCCAGCTAACTGCGCTTTTTGCAGTTGCAAACCCGACAGTTCGCAGTCAGCAAAATCGCGTTTGCCTTTAAAATATGCCGCTCGCAAGCTGTTGGTATCCCACTTAGGAGCAACTTTCGATAGCTTTGACGCTGCTAAATTGTCGCTAGAAGGTCCAACCGTTCCGAAAGTTCTGCCGGACTCAGCCAGAGTCCGGGAAACTCTCGGCTGCATCCCCGTGTTCCCAGATTGGCTGAAGGAAGTTCTACCAGCGCGGGTGTGGTTCGATCGTAAATCTTCATTGATTTTGCTCCTCGGCGGTGACCACGAAGAACCCTCGTCATTAAATATTGTCGGTTCTTCAACTGTACGAGAAGAGGCATTGAATTGAGTTGCCAAGCCATCCATAAGACTTGGGTCTTCAAATTGGCCCGAGAGAGCTCTGAGGACATCTGCTGCCGATTGGAAGCGATGCCCAACCATCGGCTTCAGCATTTTTTCGAGAATCCGCGCAAAATTTGGACTCACCTGAACGTGGGGCTGCCAAACAATTTCGCCGGTTACTCCATCAAAATCTAAATCCTTGGGCGATTTTCCTGTCAGCAAGTACAAGCAAGTCATACCCACTGCGTAGATGTCGCTGGCAAATATCGGCCGCAGCGCCATTTGTTCCGGGGGGGCAAAACTAAATGTGCCGACTGAAAATTTCGTGTTGGCGCTTTGGTCGGCGGGGTCTAATAATATTGTTTGGCTAACTTGGTCTTTTACCGCTCCGAAGTCAATCAGAACTAAGTGACCGTCTTGAATTCGGCGAATAATATTGGCGGGTTTGATGTCTCGGTGAATTACTCCTTGGCTGTGGATATATTGCACTACTGGCAGAATTTCTAATAGAAAATTTTTAACATCCGATTCGTTGAAACGGCCTGAGTGCTTAACTTCTTGTTTCAAAGTCGAGCCTTTAACATACTCTTGAACTAAGTAGAATTGCTGTTCCGTTTCAAAATAGTCTAGCAGCCTCGGTACTTGCGGGTGGTCGCCCAGTTGACCGAGGGTTTTTGCCTCTCGCTTAAATAATTCCCGCGCCATTTCTAAAACTCGCGGCGACGAACTACTGGGTCGCAGTTGCTTGACTACACAACTCGGTTGACCGGGCAATGAGATGTCTTTTGCCAGAAATGTAGCTCCAAAACCTCCTTGCCCTAAGGGTTCAATGACTCGGTAGCGAGCGCGCAGCAATAACCGCGCACCGCAAGTCTGACACTGAAGAATAGAGTCAGCAGGGTTTTGAGGATGGGGACAGCCCGGATTTACGCAGTAGCTCATATTGATTGAGTTTGCCTATGTTGTTCTGATCTTGTCAGCGTCGCTCGACTGCACAAATAGCCTGTTCCTGCTTCTGGTAGACATATTAATCTATCAGTTTTCGGCAGGCTGTGCCTTCGATTGCGAATTGGAATTGCACCTAAGTCTTTTAGGCCGATATCTTTTCCCTATTTTGATTATCTCGCTGCTGTGAGTTTTTTCGGTTGATTATCGTTGAAGATAGTTTAAAGACTTGCTAAAGTTGTGCTTTTTTGTGTAAAGTCTTTCTAAACTTAAGTGCTTTTTGCGTTGTTAGATGTCTCTAGCATACCTCATTCTCTGAATGAGAATGCTACTCATCCCCCAGTTGCCATCGACCTTGGGGTATATCCCTAGTTTTTGCCGATCGGTACCATAACACTATTGACAAATTTAAATTAGTATGCTATGAAAAGCTTTCCCCAATAAATTCTGGCACTCAAAAGTCGTAGCCGGTCGGCGCCGACTAATGACTAATAACTACAGAGCACTGACAACTAACTACTGACTAAATTATGCGTATTTCTCTAAAGTGGCTGCAGGAATTGGTGGATGTGGCAATATCCCCGGAAGAATTAGCCGAAACCCTGACAATGGCTGGGTTTGAAGTTGAAGAAATTGAAGACCGCCGCCCGTGGGCAAGCGGCGTAGTTTTGGGCAAAATCATCGCCTGCGAACAGCATCCGAATGCAGATAAATTGAGAGTTTGTCAAGTGGATGTCGGCTCTGGTGAAGCTTTGAATATTGTTTGCGGCGCACCGAACGCTAGGGCAGACATTTACGTGCCTGTCGCTGTTGTCGGCACTTATTTATCGACTATTGATTTAAAGATTAAACCGGCTAAATTGCGGGGCGTTCCTTCCGAAGGAATGATTTGCTCTCTGGCGGAATTGGGACTATCTAAAGAGTCAGCCGGAATTCACATTTTCGAGTTAGAAAATCCCGAATTGGGCAGCGATATTCGCCCGCTTTTGGGTTTAGATGACGTGATTTTAGATTTGACAGCAACTGCCAACCGGGCTGACGCTTTGAGCATGGTGGGCGTAGCGCGGGAAGTGGCCGCGCTGACTGGGGCTAGTTTGAGAATTCCCGCAGCGAATGGTGTGGCGATTGAGGGCAAAGAAAGTCCTGGTTTGGCAGTAGCAATATCGGAACCGCAAGGTTGCCCGATTTACATCGGCACGGCAATTGAAGGTGTGAAAATTGGTGCTTCTCCAGCTTGGTTGCAGCAGCGGTTGCAGGCGGCGGGAGTGCGGCCGATTAATAATGTGGTTGACGTAACTAATTACATTTTATTGGAGTGGGGCCAGCCGCTGCACGCTTTCGATCGCGATCGCCTGCAATCTTTCACTGGTACTCAAGATATCAGCATCGGCGTCCGCTTTGCCAAAACAGGCGAATCCTTCAAAACTTTGGACGGACAAAACCGCAATTTGCAAGCTCAAAATCTGTTAATTACTGCTAGCGACAAACCTGTTGCCTTAGCTGGGGTAATGGGCGGCGAAGACACGGAAGTTCACGAAGGAACGCAAAATTTAGTTTTGGAAGCAGCGATTTTTGACCAGGCAACGATTCGCCGTTCTGCGCGCGCTCAAGGTCTGCGGAGCGAGGCATCGATCCGCTACGAACGGGGGGTCAATCAGGCGGCATTGACGACGGCCTGCAACCGCGCTGTATCCCTAATTTTGGAGTTGGCTGGAGGCAGTGCGACGGTGCAGAAAACGGCGAGTTCCGGCGATGATTTGAGTTTTTCGCGATCGCTCGAATTGCGTTTAGACCGAGTAAATTTGGTTTTGGGACAGTTGAAAAGAGGACAAACGGGCGGTTCTAAATATCTGGAACCGGAAGAGGTAAAAAACATTCTGACAGCTTTGGGATGCGAAGTTGTGCCAACGGAAAAAGAACGGGTGTTTGGGATAACTGTTCCTCCTTACCGTTACCGCGATTTAGAAAGGGAAATTGATTTAATTGAAGAAGTTGCCCGACTCCACGGTTATGACAATTTCTGCGATACTTTACCCAGCAAAACGGAACCCGGTTATTTGTCACCAGAATATGCGGCAATTCGGAATGTACGATCGGCTTTTCGGGCGGCCGGTTTGACGGAGTTGATGCACTATTCTTTGGTGAAAACTGAGGGAGACAATCAGGTGGTGCTGGCGAATCCGCTGTTTGTGGAGTATTCGGCTTTGCGGACAGAAATGCTGTCGGGTTTGATTGATGCTTTCCAGTACAATTTGGAACAGGGAAATGGGGCGCTAAACGGTTTTGAAGTCGGCCGCATTTTCTGGAAGGAAGAGGGCGGGCAGGATGCCCACCCCACAATGAAGGAAGCCGATGCCGTTGCGGGGATTATTGGCGGCGATCCAACTGTGTGGAAATGGCAGCAGGGAGGGCGCGATCGACCTTTGACTTGGTTTGAGGCCAAGGGGGTTTTGGAAAGCGCGTTTCAGGAGTTGGGTTTGTCGGTGGAATATCAAAGTGATTCCTCGAATACACGCCTGCATCCGGGCCGCACCGCTGCGTTATCGTTAAACGGAAAACATTTAGGAGTTTTTGGACAGTTGCACCCCCAATTGCAGCAAGAAAAGGATTTGCCTGAGCAGGTTTACGTGTTTCAATTAGATTTGGCGGTGCTGTTGGCAGCGTTGAATCGATCGAACGAGTTAACTCGCAAATTCGCTGGTTATTCGAGTTTCCCCGCTTCAGACAGAGACATTGCATTTTTCGCATCGGTTGAAGTTCCGGTTGTAGATATGCAGAGTGCGATGAAAAAGGCGGCGGGTAGTTTGCTGGATTCGGTGGAATTGTTTGACGAATATCGAGGCGACAACGTGCCGGCGGGACAGCGGAGTTTGGCTTTTCGGTTAGTTTATCGCGCGGGCGATCGAACTTTGAGCGAAACCGATGTCGAACCGGCACAACAAAAAGTTCGCGATGTCCTAGTTGAAAAATTCGGCGTTAGTTTGAGAAGCTAAAGAAGCCGCTACTCAGCAATGGAAACTGCCAGGGAATGAATTCCCTGGCTCAAAGCTAAAGTCCTCTCAAGAGGACTAATAAGATTTACGGATAACAAGGTAAATTTGCCATTTTGAGCAAAGCGAAGAATCTCAAATTATTGCAATAAAACCGTCTAAAGTGCATAATTGCTAACTAATGAACTCTTCAGTCCTCTTGAGAGGACTTCAGCTTTGAGGCGGGGGTTTCAACCCCTGCCGGACTCAATTTATAACGTTAATTAAATTGACACCAATGGCCGCAACATCTCCCCAACCATTAAAGTAATAAATTTCTCCTCTTATCTAACAAACCTCTCTCTTTCCCCTCTTCCTCTGCGCCCTCTGCGCTCTCTGCGGTTCATTAATCTTATTCTTAAAATTTTAGTTAAATCCTCTTACTCTTATTGTACAATAACTTTTAAACAAATTAATCTAAGGCTCAAAACCGTGACTAAATATGTGATGTGGGGAAGTTACTGCGAAGATGTTCTCGAAAAACGCGCTCCGTTTCGAGACGCTCATTTAGCAGGATTGGCTAAGCAGAAGGAATCGGGTGTGTTAAGTACGATCGGGCCAACGAAAGATTTAACAAAAGTTTTTGCAATTTACGAAGCAGCAGACGAAGCCCAAGTCAGAGAATTAGTTGAAACCGATCCTTATTGGGTAAATCAGGTTTGGACAGAATACGAAATTAAAGAGTGGATTCAAGCCTTTTAAAGGAGCTAACAGGGTGAACATCTTAAGACTAGGCGACGACGATTTAGTTCCAGTAGACTATGGCGATTTGCTGGACAAGATTTTAGAAACATTGCAGACTAAAAACCCGTTTAGCGTATCAGAAGACAGCCGCCGCTTGCTAATTGATATTGACACCATTGCTGCGGATGTTTCCAACAAGCAAGTGCGGCAACCCTTGGGTTCTTTTGAACCCCAAGCAGATTCTGCTACTGTTAATTTACCGCCGGAAATTGAGGAGCATTTTGGCAGTCAAGTTAGAAAAATCAAAAACTATTTGCGGCAGCACTTAGAATCTAAACTGCCTCGAAATACCTCGATTGAAAGGTTTGTCGCTAGTTTGATTAGTCCCTTAGACTCACCCTCTTTTCGGGGAAGCGGCCAAGAGTTAGGCTTTAAATACGATTTTGGCACCCGCTACCCTTCTTTAGAAAAAGAAAGGCTAACTTTGGAAAGCCGAGGTACTGGAAGCCATGCAGCTTTAAAATTGCATAAATTGACCGTTACAGTCCGAAATACTGATATTTTTGAACAAGAACTAAAAAAAGGTTTGGAAAACTATATTAATGAAAATGCCGACAATAACGATGATAAACAAGGACTTAAGCATCGTCTTGATGAGATGGTTGAAAATCCAGACTCTGATTTTCACAAATTAATCAGACTGGTAGATAAAGAAACTCTGGGGAAAATTAACAAAGAATCTAAGATTATTTATTTGGACTATCTGCTAGAACACATTCGCGCTAGCAGTACAGATACCGTAGGAATCATCTATTTACAAGACTTGATTCGCCGCCTCAGATTGATAGAAGATTACATCAACGATCCAAATAAATCCGATGGTGATTACGAGGTTAATTATGCTGGTGTTAGAGTTAATTACAGAGAAATTTTCGCGAGGGCAGAAGTCCTAGATGCACTGCCAATTATTCCTATTGTATCAGGTTACTTGGGAGAAAGTACCGACAATGCTCGTAACGAACGCAAGTTTATCTTTGGGCTGAAAATTAAATTTGATAATCAAGTTCAAGCGCGCGGTGGAAAAGATGTATTTGAGTATTATCTGAATCTGCTACATCCAGACAGTGAAGAACATCAAGCAGAATTGGCCGAAGATGCTAATAGCGAAATATTTGTACGTAAGGTATTAAAAATAGCACTGTTATATCACTTTGTCTTTGCATCTACCCACACTCCTGGAACGGAAAATTACAACCCTGAATTAGAACTTGACTTTAATCCTATTTCTGGTTTTGAGCAAGTCATCAAAAATGTATTGGGTCGTGACAATGACGAAATAAAAAGAAGACTTTTCCGAAATTTTGTGAAGAGGTTTAACGAAGTAAATGTTAAATCTAAAATCAACCATCTGAGAATAATGCTAAAAGGCTTTCTGGAACGTCAAACAATTTTACCAATTCGCACAGAAACGCGACACGTAAACCTCAAAATAGGTCTGGTAGAAGATATTGACAATATTTTGACTACTCCTAAATTTTTTAATGAAATTATGGAGCGAAATTACAAGCAAACGCTCCATTATATTACCGTCAAAGATCCTAGTGTCGATGAAAGCTCTATTTGTCAGCTACCAGTCAATATCACCATAGAAGATGTCCGCTATTTTCCTACTGATGAACGCCAAAATTTCAGCATGGAATACAATATCAAAGATGTCGATGTTTTGCCTTTACTTTCTGCACCTAAAGCCGATCGCTCTAGAGCGATCTACGAAAAACATTTTCAGACAAAATTAGTTGTGTTTCCCTACGACGACAGACGACTAGACAGCGGTGATAAAGGTTTACAACCTGCCGCAATTTTTGTCTATAAGTTTGCCATGCTGCTGCTGTCCTATATCTGTCTGAGGATATTGCTGGAAAATACTGCGGACAACTTATTTATTCCGATGGTGAGACTTCACGAAGGCGACGATAAAAACCCTTCGCCGTCAGAAAAATTTATGGCCAATATTTCCAAAACATTCTCTCATATTTTGAGTGAAAAACAACGCTCAACTTCTCAAGGATTTCGGATTAGAAAAACGCCCAATGGTTACACAATTCGTAACGGTTTGAGTTCCCTGTATTCAATCCTTCCTAAAAAGTTTCGATTCGATGATAATGTACAGCTAGCTCCTGAGTTGGAAAAATTGGCAATTATTGTCGTTTCCAGCCGGGATAGTGATGCGAAAAGAAGCAATCAAAACCGCTTCCAAAGACAAGCCTGCTTAATCGGAGAAATTGTCGGAATTACTCGCCTAGATGATATTACAATTCAAGTCGAAATGCTGAAAAATCTTTCCGAGAATTACAGTGTCAGCCGTCTTTATTCTGAGCCGTTAATCCTTGAAGATGCAATGAGTCAGCTTTATCAACAAGGATATCGGAATTTCGCCTATATTTCGCAAGCACCTTACATGAGTACGCTGCATATTACTAAGACTGAGGAAGATGAGGAATTGTCTTTCATGTCCAAAAAACTTCTCCGAACTTTGAAGGGAGAGAGGCGAGATATCAAAATTTATCCGATATTTTTTGATAAATACTATGTCCGCAGTTTCCTAGGCGATAGGGGAAAATCTTTTTACATTCAGGATGCAATGGAGCTGGAAAGCTTGTTTGCAGATACCAGTCAGCAAGCTGTGATGTTTTTCAACTTGTTTAACGGAATTAGAGTCAGGGAGGAAAAGAACTTTTATAACGGTGTCATTTCCTACTCGACTCTGTTGAATATCTATCAAGGTATCCTAGACGATCAAGATATTCGTGAAGGTTTGATTTATGATAGTGCCATCAAAACTACTTTGCTACATTATCTAACAATATTCCACTTTTCTAGGTATGAAGCTCGTCACAATATTAGTTTAAAACTTGACCCCTACGAGCGAATTCTTGGCGATGAATCGGTTGGTGCTTTGTCTATATTTAGTCATGCTCGGAGTAGCGCAAATTTTAATTCCTTGGCATTTTTGAATAAGGTAAGAGAAGTATTAAATGTCAGTGAGGGAGGGACTCGATCGTGATTGGTGAAGATTTTGGACGGCTGTTTGAGGTTGGATTTAATATCGGGATCCTGGCATATATTCAGCGGGAAAATATAGCTCATAATTTCGGTGATTCCTATCGTCTAGATTTGCAGAAACTCAAATTGCCCAAGATGATTGGGGAAATTACCAGAGAAGCTAATTTGCTCGGTAGTTTGGATGCTAAAATTGTTGAAAAATGGAGCTTATTTTTTGTTCAAAAAGGCTTTTTGGGTGGGTTGAATTTTTTCCGGGAGTACGTCAAATCTACTGGCTGCAATTTAAATGTGGTGAAGATTTTGTATTGTCAGTGCAGTTTTAGCGATGCTAACAGTATCAGAACTTATAATAAGGATCCAAAAGCAGGATTTACAGAGGTATTATCTCAGTTAAAAACTGCGAAACCCAATTTATCAGGCGATGAAATTAACTCCTACATCCGCCGCTACAAGAAAAAAGGTGAGTTTTTGCAAGCTGATACCCTGATTTTGTTGCAAAATGGTAAGCATTTTAGAATCCTGTGCGTTGATTTGTCTGTGTTTACTCCTCCGTTGACTTCGGAAAAATTCGATAATCTCAACGAAATAGAGGTAATGCGGAAGTCTTTGCTCAGAGAAATTAGCTATTTGCGATCGAAAAGTGTTTTTTCTAATCTGCGAATCGATACTAGCACTTTAGGTATTGACTTTTCGGAGGGTTTAAACCGCTATTTTACGGCTTTTAAGTATAAGGATAAGGAAAGCGCTAAGTTGATTCAGGCTGGTAGCTACGCTCACAGCTTCTACGGTTTTCTGCAAACAACTAATATTATTCCTCATGATGCTGATGTTTTGTTGAATGTTGTCGGTTATAGCGATCGCACAATCAGCACAATTTCCCTCCGCAGTGATAAAATTGACATCTTGGCGACTTGTGCCAAAATCTACCAGCAGGAAGCGAAAGATAAACAGATTAACGATGCTCGTGGCGAAGTTTTAGATGCGATCCAACTTAACGCAGGTTACAGTTTTCAGAATGGCAAAAAATTTGTCACCGATTTGTTAACAATTGGCAAAAATGTCGCACCTGTATGTCATACAGAGCGGATCTATAACTTTGTCAATTCCATTGATATTATATCAGATAAATTGGCAGATGATTTGCAAATCGATCGCGGATTACACCTGAGAAATGCTCACGCTCAATTAATTGTCAAAGCACTGGAATCTGACGAAACTTACCTATTTTTGACTGGGAATCCGGGAATTGGGAAAACAACTGCGATCGTAAATTTCCTGGAAAGCCATATCGACGAGGGTTTCTTATTCCTATACGTGAGTCCCCGCAAGCAAGTAAACTTAGATATTATCAAAAAATTTAAAGATAAAAATACTGGCTTGCTGTGCAACGATCGATTATTTTGTATCAACACTAACGCCGATATCATTAAAAGCAATTCAGGACACTGTACAGTTAAATACGCATCGAATAGCTATCGTGAAGATTTCACAAAAAAAACTGTTTGCTTCCTCAAGGATGATTCAGAAATTCAGAGGAGGGGATCTCATCAATCTGAACTTCAAAAAAAGGGAGAAACAGTAATTAAACCACTTAATTCCAAAGGAAATGGAGTGCTTAAGAGCATTTGCGAAGGTATATACGCGCTGCTCAATAGTCAGGTATCTAATAATATCGTAGCTACGGTTTCTATTCAATCGGTGAAAATGAAAGAGAACAGACAAAATACTCTAGAGCATTTAGATAAAGTTTTTCAAGATACTTATAATAAACGGGACAAACGGGTCATTCCCGCTAAGATGCAAGAAATCTCCAGTCGCATCAAACATATTTTCATTATGATAGATGAAATTACAGGAGATGATGGTGGCGTTGAGTTTTTAGCCGGAATTGCCAAGATTGTCAAAAAACATGATTTGCACAAGCGGGAACACGGCTTTAATACTAAAATTATTGTGGCAGATGCTTCGATAGTTGACCCTGATGTCATCAAACAACACCTGGATAACACGTCACCGGAACCGGACAAAATTTATTTTAAAAAGTTAGCTAGAGATTCTGAAGAAATTCAACCTTTACAAGTTATTCCTTTTAAATTTAACAATCTACCTGCAAAGGTTATTAATGCGAATTCCTACCCGGCGCGCAGTTTAGATATCACTTATAAGGTATTTGTAGAAACTCTTAAATACACTGAGAATGCACCTTTAAAACAGAATAGTAATTTAGTAAAGCGGGTTCAAACAGAAATGATTGAGGATATCAATCAGCGATTAGCTATCCCAGGTGTGGAACAAATTATAGTATATATTCAGAACAAGCAAAGATTGGCAGAATTAATTGAAAAAATTAAAGCTAGTCGCGAAAAGTTTGAGCAGTTTACCGATTATCTGGAAATTCACGCGAATATCTCGGAAGAGGAGAAAGAAAAAATACAGAAATACAAAAATACAGCTAAAGTAATCTTTATGACTGCATCGGGAAGTCGTGGACTTTCTTTCCCCAAAACCAAGCATATTTTAGTTGATATTCCCCGCTTCCAGATTGAGAAAAATCTGATGGAAGTGATACAGGTGATTTATCGGGGACGCGGAGAAGATGAGAACGGTAAAACCCTTGATGGTGAAGACAAAGAATTGGTTTTTTACCTATCTGATACCGCCGTTTATTACGCTGATGATGCGGAACTTTCCCTGCAAGAAAGTAAGTTAAGTTTGTTGAATTTATTGCTAATTTTGAAGACTGCGGTGATGACGCGAATTTCGGGATACGGTTATTTAGGTAGGGATAAATTTTTGATAATTCCGATTGGTGGAAAGTCGGTTTCCGCAGTCGGGGATACTTTTAGCAACAAAATGGCTGCTCTAATTAAGACATTAAAGAGCGAGAGCCAGCGAGTAAATATGTTGTTTAAGGAGGTTTATACGAGTCTGGAACAGCTTTTGGGTCGCGGGGAGTTTGTTTTGAAAAATTATGATAACTCTCGCCAAAAGGGCGATTCCTATCTGGAAATGCGGGACGATTTTAATCGTAAATTTTTGGATAAGTGCAATCCTCTTGATGGTTTGCTGAGCTATGATAATTTAGAACTCGGTCATGTTTGCGGTAGTTTGTTGGTCGTACCTCTAGCTAAACAAAATTTGGTAGAAACATACCAGATGCGGCTTCATCGAGAAATTAAGGAATGTCTAGAGAAGAAGTTGCTGCACAAAATGCGTCTAATTAGGGATAGGGATTCGTCCCCGGAGAATGTAATATCGGCAATTAGAGGCGGTGCGATCGAGCTTTTGCAATTTCTCAACAGCGAAGTTGAGAAAACTCAGTATTTTGAAGAGCAGAGTCAGCAGTTCGATCGCTATTATGCCATACCGCTGTTTGCTTTTGTTAGCGGGGAGGAAATGCAGGAGTATTTTGCTGACAGCAAGCTGGAAGAACCGGAAGACAGGCGGTTTCGGGATATTTTGTCGGCTTACGTGCGATCGATCTACCCTGTAGATAGTGTAATGCCGATCGGGCACAAGTATCAAGACTTTCCATTTATCGTGTTTAGAAGCTACAGTTTAGAGCAAAGTAGAGAAAAATTTTTCACAGATAAATATCTTTTAAGTTCCAACGAATTGAACGTGCTCAATTTAATTTTGTCGAAGCAGGTAAACTAGACCTCTTGCATTCCCAAGCTTTCAATTCCTTCAACAATCTGCGTTAATCTGTGTTTATCTGCCTTGCATCTGCGGTTTCTGTATCAACCAAAGACTTATGCAATGCAAGCCTACTGAAACTTGCAGGCTGCATCAGCTAGCTGTCACCCCGCAGAGAAAATAAAACTCTTCCGGGGCGCCATACTTGCTACTTGCTAACTTCAAACGGCGTGTATTTCCCCCCCAAAGCTTCGACGATGGCGCGAGTATTAGCCGACATCATTTTCACATAAGAATCGCCATCGCTTCCGGGCGCCCCAATCGAATCCGAATAAAGTTGCTGCGCCGCCAATTTTACCTCCGCTTCCTCCGCCACTGTTCTAATCAGTTGCGGGTTAATTGTAGTCTCGGCAAAAATAGCAGGAACTCCGGCAGCTTTCACCGATTCTACTAACTTTTGCACCGTTTGAGCGCTCGGCTGTTCCTCCGTACTAATCCCGATCAAACTGCCCGCACTTCCCAATCCGTAGGCGCGGCTGTAATATTGAAAAGCATCGTGAGTTGTTACTAATGCGCGCTTATTTTCGGGGATAGTTTTAATCTCTTGTTCGATCCAACTATCCAAGCGTTTTAACTCTTCAGTAAGTTTCACAGCATTCTGCGTAAACTTCTCCCGATCTTCCGGCGACAGTTCGATTAGCGCATCCCGAATCGCTTCCACCATTTGAACTACATTTTCCACATTTCCCCAAACGTGCGGATCGGGTACGGTATTGCCTTCTTTATTCAGTAGCAAAGGCTTGACAACTTCACCCACTGCTAATTTCCGCGCCTTAATTCCGGCGGCATTCATCATCCTAATTAATCCGGGTTCCAAATTGTAACCGTTATACAAAATTAAGTTAGCTTGTTCTAAAGCTTGAGAATCTTTTGGCACCGGTTCGTAAACGTGAGGATCGGTTCCCGGCTGCAAAATTCCTGTTAGCTGAACTTCGCCGCCGGCTACTCGATCGGTCAAATCCTCAATAATTGTGCTGGTAGCAACTACCTTGGGTTTAGCATCTGCCTCTGGAGAGAGGCGATCGCCCTGGGTTTGAGCGCAACTAAATAAACCCAAAGTCAAAATGCCGCAGGCAATACTTCTAATCAAAAATACCTTGGACTTGTCCAATGCAGGGCGGGAGGTTTCAATTCCCCACTCACAGCTAAACTCCCCTTGATAGGATTGCTTTACAATTTCCGTCGGTTTTAACTCACATCTGGCACCATTCTCAATCACCCTTCTATGGGCGGGCAGGATGCCCACCCCACAAGAAAACTCACTCTTCGCTTCACAGGCTTCTTGCCTCTGATTGAGAATGGTGGAAGATATGAGAAGTTTTAACCGACTTGAGATTTTCGCTACAAAGCCTATGGTTTGAGGGGTTTCCAGCTTGGACTGTCGCATTATCTACCTCTGGTGCGTTGCCGATTATTCCTATTTACCGATGATTTCATATTCTTTTCATTTTTACAGTAAACTTAATAAAAAGGATATAGAGTCACCCCAATGAATACCGCCGCCTTCCCCAACGAGAATCCTTGGTCTCAAATGGTTTGCCACCTCAAAGACAGCGCTACCGACACTGAAATTATCACTGTTAAGCACTTAGCAGTAAACTACCGCACGGTAGAGGCACTCAAAGATATCAATCTTTCCGTCAAACCGGGAAGGCTGACGGGTATTATTGGGCCCAACGGTGCCGGCAAAAGCACGCTGATCAAAGCAATGTTGGGCTTAATTCCGGCAGCTCGCGGCACTGTTACCTGGGGGGAAGAAGCGATCGCCGATCGACTCGAAACAGTAGCCTACGTGCCGCAGCGATCGCAAATTGACTGGAACTATCCCGCCACCGTTTGGGATGTCGTGATGATGGGAAGAGTCAGAAAAGCCGGATGGTTCCGCCGCTTTTCGGCAGCTAGTCGCCGCACCGCTGCCGATGCCTTAGAAAGAGTAGGCATGAGTGCTTACAAAGACAGACCGATCGGACAACTTTCCGGCGGACAGCAACAGCGAGTATTTCTAGCGAGAGCCTTAGCCCAAGAAGCCTCTATTTTCTGCTTTGACGAGCCGTTTGTTGGCGTTGACCAAAAAACTCAAAATATCATTTTTGACATCTTCCACCAACTAGCAAATGCCGGAAAAATCGTCTTAGTAGTCAACCACGACTTAGGCGAATCAATCACTAATTTTGACGATTTAATTTTGCTAAATACAGAATTGATTGCTGCTGGTTCCCGCCAAGAAGTGCTAACCCAAGAAAACCTTTACCGCGCCTACGGCGGACAAGTAATGTTCTTTGCCGGACAAGCAGCTTAATTAGCCAGCAGTCAATCGATTTTAGATTTTAGATTTTAGAGGCGACCCCATGGATAAATGCGGGGGCTTGAGGATTTTCGATTTTCGATTTTGCATTGATTCCACGCATAAATCACGTGGCGGGTACCACCTTTGAAATTCTTGGTCATTAATCTAGGAGTTACACTCTTGAACCCGGTTTTTTTGATAATCTTGAATTGGGAAACGATAAATCTCGGATCGAACTCACATCTTGCACCATTCTCAAGAACAGGCTTTCCGGCCTGTTCCACAAAAAGTGAATTTTCTCGCTTCACCCACCGGAAAGCCTGTTCATAAAAAGCTTATTGAGAATGGTGCAACCTCTCAGATCAAACCGGGTTGCTTTGGTTGTTAGTCATTAGTTAACTGTGATTTTATAATTTTATGCTACAAACCTTAATTGAGCCGTTGCAGTACGGATTCATGCAGCGATCGCTCGTAATTGCCATTCTCGTCGGCATCGTCTGCGCGATCGTCGGCAGCTACCTAATGGTACAGCGACTGGCCTTGCTCGGAGACGCCATCAGCCACTCGGTTTTGCCCGGATTGGCGATCGCATTTATCCTCGGAGCAAATATCTTTATCGGCGCGTTCATTGCCGGAGTTTTGAGTACAGTCATCATAGCTTGGATCAAAGCTCGATCGACAATCAAAGAAGACGCGGCAATGGGCATCGTATTTTCGGCATTCTTCGCCCTCGGCATCACCTTAATTACGATCGTCCAAAAAGACAACAAAATCGACCTCAACCACTTTCTGTTCGGCAACATCCTGGGCGTGACTGTCGAAGATGCGATCGACACAGCCGTTATTGTCGCCGTAGTCTTATTAGTTGTAGTAGTCTTTTACAAAGAACTGCTATTTTACACATTCGATCCATTAGGAGCGCAAGCAACAGGTTTGCCAGTAAACCTGCTCAACTTCGGACTGATGGTACTCATCGCCCTCACGATAGTTGCCAGCCTCAAAGCCGTTGGCGTAGTGCTAGTCTTGTCCCTATTAATTACACCAGCAAGTACCGCCTATCTCCTAGTAACTCGCCTGCACCAAGTAATGATTTTAGGCGCAATTATCGGAGTGATTTCCAGCATTAGCGGAATGTATCTCAGCTACTTCTATAACTTACCATCCGGCCCCGCAATAGTTTTAGTTGCATCGGGATTCTTTGTGCTATCACTGCTGTTCAGTCCCACTCAAGGAATCCTCACCCAGCCCCGCACACACTCCGGCCAAATTCCTCCAATCTGGCGGGAATTAAAAAATTTAACTAAAGGCCGATAACAATTAACTTTGTGTTAACGATTCAGCCCCGCCCCTCCAATTTTCAATAACAATCTGCGTTAATCCCCGTGCATCTGCGTTTCAAAAAAGGTTCTCCAATTAATCCACCTAATTGCGAATCACCTGGAGCATCCCGATGTTGTCAAAAGGGTTTTTTGTTTAAGTGCCAGAAAGCAAGCATGGGATGATACCGAACCGGGCGATCGCAACTGCCAACTATTCGTCACAAAAGACTGTACAATAACAAAAGTTAAAATTTCACTCAAACAGAGCTACTCAGTTAAAAAACATGACAGTCAAAGTAGGAGACACCGCACCCGATTTTACCTTACCCTCTCAAACTGGCACATCAGTCAGCCTCAAAGATTTTAAAGGTAAAAAAAACGTCATAGTCTACTTTTACCCCAAAGACGACACACCCGGATGCACAACCCAAGCTTGCGCCTTTCGAGATAGCTACGAAGTCTTCAAAGACGCAGGTGCAGAAGTCATAGGAATTAGCGAAGATTCGCAGCAGTCTCACCAGAATTTTTCTGCCAAATATCAGTTACCTTTTACTTTGTTGAGTGATACGGGGAATAAAGTTCGGCAATTGTACGGCGTTCCAGCTACCTTGTGGATTATGCCCGGTAGAGTAACTTATGTCATTGACAAAGAAGGCGTTGTCAAGCATATCTTTGACTCGATGTTAGACTTCAAAGCACACGTTGCAGAAGCACTCAAAACTTTAGAAACCATCAAAAGTTAGAGGGATTTGCTTAAATATATTGTTGGTAGTGAGGACGAAAGTCCTCCTTGTCTCAAAAACAAGAAAACACTAAATTCCTGACTGCGAACTAACGGTTTTTAGTGAGGAAGAAAGTTCTGAGACTAGAGATTTTCCCCTAGCCAAATTTTAAAAGCTTGAATAGCGCGGGTTCTGCCAGCAACTTGACTCTGCTGAGTGTACTGGTTCACCAGTTGAACAATCGGGATATTGGGGAAAGTAGGACTCACATCAGACTCAATATATTGTTCGGCTTGCAAGACGTTGATTTGTAGCCCTCGCCTTGCGTATCGCCAAAGTTCCGGCACTCGTAGAATTTGATAATTATCCAACTGCGTGCGAGAGGTGAGATCAATTTCTATAGCTAAGTCTGGGGGCGGATCGACACTCATATCGAGGCGATTTTTACCGATAACCGCTAGTTGATTTTGAATGTAAAAACAGGTATCCGGTTCGACAGCCTGACTCATGCGTTCATTTTTCAACGTTGTCGAACCCAACGACTCAAATGCTATTTGTCGTGTTTCCAACAAAATTTTTACCATGTCGCCAATAATTTCCTTGGCTTTTTCATGTTCGGGCAGAGGAACCATAATTTCTAACCTTCCGTTACTATAGGAAAGTCGGGAAGCACGACGTTCTCCTAATTCCGCCAAAATACTTTCAAATTGTTGCCAGTTAACATCCTCAACCAGTAATTGCTGACCCGGCTGAATCTTCAATTGTCTTAACTCCAATAGCATAATTTTTCATCCATTTTCTCTAGGCAATATCAGCAACGTCCTGACTACGAATCATTATCTAAAAAAACCAAGAAAGGACTAAAGTCCTTACTAAAAACTCGTGGTTCGTAGTAAGGACTTTAGTCCTTTTTTGCTAACGGCTTGCAGCCATTAATAATTAGCACTCAGCAATTATCTAGCTTTTCGCAACACTCGATTTTTCAGATGTAGCGCTTTCGGCAGTTTTGCCATTTTTGCTATTACCGTTACCGTTGCTGTGGCGGGGTTGGATAACTCCATAGCCGCTGTGACTCTTGCGTTCGTAGAGCACATTAATTTCGCCTGTTTCCGCATTACGGAACATATAGAAATCGTGATCGATAATCTGCAATTGTTCCAAAGCTTCTTGCACAGTCATTGGAGGCATGGCAAAATACTTAGTCCGCACCACCTCAGCAGGAAGTTCGGGAGTTCGATCGCCAATCAGATCCGCTACTACAGGATGTTCTTCAACTGCCGTAACCGTTTTAACACTACTGTGGGTCTTGTTGTCGTGGCGTTTTTCCTTGAATTTCCGCAGTTGACGAGCTATCTTGTCGGCAACCAAATCGATGCTGGCATACAGGCTTTCCGTGCTTTCTTCAGCCCGAATCACGCTGCCGTTAGCATAAATTGTCACCTCAGCAGTCTGCTTAGGATTGATCCTGGGGTTACGAGCCACCGATAGATGTATGTCCACTTCTGTAGTCAAAGTTTGAAAATGGCTAACTGCCTTTTCAACCTTTTGATTGACGTACTCGCGAATCGCATCGGTGATTTCTATATTTTTACCCTGGATAACAAGCTTCATAGAGCTCCCTCCCTTCTTTTACTTGGGTATATTTTATACAGTAGCACTATGTATTCTGGAAAACACTTATCTTCCAAATCTTTTATTATATGTTGACAATTCTTGATTTAAGCTGCGCCAATATTCCGTAAATACACTCTTGATTTTTTTCATGATTTCTCCTCTCATCCCTCAACAGTTAAATGCACAACCCTGCTTGCTCTTCGATTGGGGACAAGTGTCCTACTCCCAAGCTTGGGAAATCCAGAAAAAACTCGTGCAAGAGCGCCGGGAAAACCCAGATTTGCCAGATGTGCTGATTTTGGTGGAACATCCGCCGGTGTATACTTTGGGACAGGGCGCGAAGTTGGAATTTCTGAAATTTGACAGCGAAACTCAGCCGGAATTGCACCGAGTTGAACGGGGTGGTGAGGTGACTTACCATTGTCCGGGCCAATTGGTGGGGTATCCGATTTTAAATTTGCGGCGCCACCAGCCTGATTTGCACTGGTATTTGCGACAGTTGGAGGAAGTGCTGCTGGGGGTGCTGGAAGTTTTGGGGTTGAAGGGTTCGCGGGTTCCCGGTATGACTGGGGTTTGGGTGGATGGGTGCAAGGTAGGTGCGATCGGCATTAAAGTCAGCCGCTGGATTACGATGCACGGTTTTGCTTTAAATGTTTGTCCGGATCTCGCAGGTTTTGGGCAAATTGTACCTTGCGGGATTCCCGATCGACCCGTTGGCAGTTTAGAGCAGTTTATTCCGGGAATTGAGATCGATCGAGTGCGATCGCTCGTTGTCGCTGAGTTTGCTCGCGTTTTTGCAGTGGAAATTGTGCGATTCCCTACGGGATAGCTTCGCTTCACGAATGTGTAGGGTGCGTCGCTGTCAACCTTCCTACTAACGATCGCAGTCGGTTTTTTAAGTGCGATCGGAATTTTCCTCCTCATACACCATTAAATCTCCCGGTTGGCAGTTTAGTGCTTTGCACAAAGCATCAAGAGTTGTTTCATCAATTCTTGTCAGCCGGCGACGGGTTTTGATTTTAGAAACAGATGTTGGGTGCATCCCAACTCTAGCCGCCAATTCTTTATTGCTGATATTGCGATCGGCCATCACAACTGCCAATTTCCAACGGATCACTGCGCGTACTCAACTACTAGCCAGGACTCTGCAAGGTGATGTTAGCATCCTGCAACCTTGACTAACACTTGTTTTGCCGTATCGGCAATATTTTTTGTCGTATCGCTTGAATGGCAGCAGCGAATGAACTATGCTGAGGATGTACAAACGGAAAAGCGATCGCCCCTTTGCCTCGAAAACTGAAGGGCGATCGCTATCCGACTATTTTGTAGTTAAAACTCATGATATCACAGCCAAAGTCAGTTCCCGAACTCCTGCGCGAAGAAATTCCCGACGCACCCATTGGAAAGCAACCGATCCGATTGTTGATTTGCGGCATTCCCAAAGGAGTAGAAAGCCTCATCAATCTGCTGCACGTTTTGGGTTTTGCAGAAGTTGGTGAATGGATCCCGCCTTTACCGTCCCCTCTAGCAGGTGAAGTAATGCGGATTGTGACCCGTTACTGGAAAGAATAATCTTTAAGGGCGATCGCCCTTTCTCGAGCAAAGTGCGATCGCTCTTAAATTATCAAAAACATCAGGCTTAATTCTCCACCCAATCACTTAAAAACTCCAGACTCAGGATGCTAAATATCGAAGCGAATTAACGCGGCGGTGTTTGCGAGACTTGGGGGTATTATAGCCCTCTTCTGTCACTCTAGGCAGAAGAAAATAAGAATTCCCTCTCATTCATCAAGTAAGAGAAGGGATTTGGGTAAA
>NZ_JAUBQU010000121.1:0-18498 GCF_036701435.1 Microcoleus sp. Pol12A5 | reverse complement strand
GGCGCGACGTTGATGTTAGCGGGGAATATTCCCGGACAAACTCAAACTATCCCGATGGCAATTTATTTTGCTGTGGAAGCTGGGGATATGAGGCAAGCTGCTATTTGGGTTTTGATTATTCTGAGTCTTTCTTTGAGCGTGCTAACTGCTGTTAATTTTTGGACTGATTTACAAAAGATATCGCCCAAACAGAATTCGAGCCAAAGACTGCAATCAAATCTTCCTAAAGTCGCGTCTACTTTTACCACAAAATCCCAACAACAACCGGAAAGCGGACTTTGTTTAAGCATTTTTAAACCTCTCTCCAGCTTTGCCTTGGATGTCGGCTTCGATATCGGCCCGGAAGTGCTGGGAATTTTGGGCGCGTCGGGTTCCGGCAAAAGCATGACTCTGCGCTGCATCGCCGGTTTGGAAACTCCCAGGATCGGTACAATTGCAGTCAATGGCAGGGTTTTATTTGACTCAGCACAGGGCATTAATGTAGCTTCTAAAGACCGCCGCATCGGTTTTTTGTTTCAAAACTATGCTTTATTTCCTCACCTGACTGTTGCTCAAAATATTGCATTTGGCTTGCAGCATTTATCTGAAAGCGAGCAAAAACTTCGGGTAAAAGAACAGCTAATTTCGGTGCAAATGTCGGGACTGGAAAACCGCTACCCGCACGAACTTTCGGGCGGCCAACAGCAGCGGGTGGCTTTGGCTAGGGCGATCGCCCCTTCTCCCGATTTGCTGCTGTTAGACGAACCGTTTTCTGCTTTGGATACTCACTTACGCAGTCAACTGGAACGCGAGTTAATGCAGACTCTGGCTAATTATCGCGGCATTACTTTGTTTGTCAGCCACAATTTAGAGGAAGTTTACCGGGTGTGCAAAAATCTGTTGGTGTTGGCCGAGGGAAGACCGATCGCCTTTGATACAAAACAGAACATTTTCGATCGCCCTGGCAATTTCACTGTCGCCCAGTTGACGGGCTGCAAGAATTTCTCAGCAGCTAAACCTATCTCCGTAACTCTCGTGGAGGCGATCGACTGGGGCTGTACTCTGACTGTAGTCGAATTAATTCCCAAATCTCTAGTTTCTGTGGGAATTCGGGCTCATCAACTGAGTTTTGTTAGCGAGTGCGATCGAGAAAATACTTTTGCTTGTTGGATCGCCTCGACTGTGGAAACTCCGCACCGGGTGACATTATATCTCAAATTGCACTCGCCTCCCAATGATTCCCAAGATTATCACTTGCAAGCCGAAGTTTTCAAGGAAAAGTGGAGGGCTATTAAGGACAATCCTTTTCCCTGGTATGTTCATATCGAGCCAATTAAGTTAATATTAATGGAAGGCTGAGTTAACTAGCAATATACAGTTAACCGTCAACACTCAACAGTTAACCGTCAACACTCAACAGCTAAATACCTCTTAACCCAACATCAAATCATGACTCAGAAAGTTCAAAAAACCGACGCAGAATGGCAACAACAACTCACGCCCGAACAGTTTAAAGTCACCCGCAAAAAAGGAACGGAAAGAGCTTTTAGTGGCGAATATCACGACAACAAAAAACCAGGAACTTATAAGTGTATTTGCTGCGGCACTGAGCTATTTAAATCAGAAACAAAGTACGATTCCGGTACCGGTTGGCCGAGTTTCTACGCTCCCGTTAGCGAAGAAAATGTCAAGTGCGAGTCGGATAACACCTTGTTCATGCGCCGAACAGAGGTACTGTGCGCTGTTTGCGACGCTCATCTCGGTCACGTATTTAACGACGGGCCCAAACCTACTGGTCAACGTTACTGCATGAATTCTGCAGCTCTTAATTTCGTCCCCAAAGATTAAATTTAGTCTACCGTTCTCAGTCAAGTGTTCTGGAACAGGCTTTTGGGTCTGTTCTGGGTAATTGATGTTCAAAATGCACCCGTACTGCTATCTTATGGTGGAGGCAAAAAGAGTAAAAAAATAGTGGCGGCATGGGGATGGTTTATCAGCGAGTTTTGCTGAAGCTCAGCGGTGAAGCGCTGATGGGCAGCTTGGGCTACGGCATCGATCCGGTAGTCGTTCAGTCGATCGCCCAGGAAGTGGCCAAAGTCGTGTCCCAAGGCATTCAAATCGCGATTGTTGTCGGTGGCGGCAACATTTTTCGCGGGGTGAAAGCTGCTTCGGCAGGGATGGATCGGGCAACGGCTGATTATGTGGGCATGATTGCTACGGTGATGAATGCTATCACTTTGCAGGATGCCCTGGAACAAGCAGGAGTGCCAACGAGGGTGCAATCGGCGATCGCCATGCAAGAAGTAGCTGAACCCTACATCCGGCGGCGGGCAATTCGCCACCTCGAAAAAAAACGAGTAGTGATTTTTGGTGCCGGTTCTGGCAACCCTTTTTTTACTACTGATACTACAGCCGCTTTGCGGGCGGCTGAAATTGATGCAGAGGTGATTTTTAAAGCTACTAAGGTAGATGGGGTGTACGATTCCGACCCCCACCTCAACCCCAACGCGCGCAGGTATCAAACCCTCACCTATGCCCACGTCTTGAATCAAGATTTGCGGGTGATGGACAGTACGGCGATCGCCCTTTGCAAAGAAAATAATATTCCTATTATGGTATTTGACCTCTCGGTGTCGGGCAACATCTACCGAGCTGTAATGGGAGAATCTATTGGAACTCTTGTCGGAGGTTTTTGTGAAGTTAGCTGACGCAGAAGATCATATGCAAAAGGCAGTTGAGGCTACTCAACGGTCTTTTAATACTATTCGGACGGGACGGGCCAACGCCTCTCTCCTCGATCGAGTCATGGTAGACTACTACGGCTCTCCAACTCCGATCAAATCCCTTGCCAACATCGGCACCCCGGATGCGACTACGATTACCATTCAACCGTTCGATCGTACAGCGCTCAACTCGATCGAAAAAGCAATTTCCCTGTCCGATGTAGGACTCGTTCCCAACAACGACGGTTCAGTTATTCGCTTGAACATTCCGCCGCTGACGAGCGACAGACGCCAAGAATTTGTCAAGATGGCCGGGAAGTTTGCTGAAGAAGGTAAAGTTGCAATTCGCAATATCCGCCGCGATGCCGTTGACTCAATTCGCAAGCAGGAAAAAAGCAGCGATATCTCTAAAGATGAATCCCGGGACTTGCAAGATAAAATTCAAAAGCTGACGGACAAGTACATTGGCAAAATAGAAGAAGTTCTGGCAGCGAAAGAGAAAGATATCACGACTGTTTAGGGAATCGGAAATTTGGCAGGGGGAATAGGAATAGTTTTGAGTTTGCCGAGAACCGGCCGCGAACAACGAGCAGACGCTTAATGATTTGTGAGTTCTGAGTTAAAAACTCAAGATTTAACACTCATTAACTTACCAATTCCTCCTGTCCCATGACCAATCACCCATTACCAGCTACCCATTACCCAAAATGTTTGATTGCATTATTGTCGGTGCAGACCCGGCAGGAAGCACAGCAGCTTATCGCCTAGCAAAGCAGGGACGTTCTGTAGCAAAATTCTCTGCTGGCCGGAGACACAGCCACTCTCGCCGACCCCCTGTCCGGTGAGGTAATTTGTCCTGCCATTGTTAGCGGATTTAAGGCTGCTGAGGCGCTCGATCTAGCTCGGGCAGGTGCCGACAACGCTAAGGAGCCGTACACTCAATCGATCGCCCAAGAATGCAACACTGATATGGTTTGGGTCAGTCGCTTGGCCAGAGCCTTTTATCAGTTTACAGGAGCTGCTTATAGAGCGGGCGTCCAATTTCCGAGGCCTACTCAGTTGATGAGCAAAACTTTCTGTGGCGAACTGCTTGATGCCGCTCTCGCTAACCGCGCTTTTAAAAAGCTGATGCCGTGTTGGAAGGAAGAGGGAATAATAAATATTCTTACATCCCCATTGCTTGTTCTTGATTTCCAATTCTTAATCGTTAACTTAAAAATAGGCATTACGCACTATTCGTCAGAAAGCCAGTTGATTCCTAGATTTTTCGTTCCTTAACCCGATTTTTTCCAATAAACTCGCTTCAAAAGCGTAAATGCTATTTTAAATAAAGTCGATACGAGGATTTGTTAATACAAGCCCCGCGCTGCTTATAGAATCAATCTCAAATACTCTTGGAGGCAAAAAGTGGTTTTACACGTTACTAAGAGCGCGGTAAGGTGCTTGAGGCCGAGCTTAAATAATTACATTCTACTTACATCCTGTAAAATATAAAATCTCAAATCTAATGATAATTTATTTTTATAAAGTAGAGGAGCCTTACGGCTGCTTTTCTAATTTTTCACTACACGACATTTCTCTGCACGGTCAATATTGGTTGACTGTGGAACATTACTATCAAGCTCAAAAATTTGTCAGCACTGATAAAAGATTAGTGGCGGCGATTCAAGCCGTAGCAACTCCTCAAGAAGCCGCTAAATTAGGTCGCGATCCCAACCACCGGATTCGCGCTGATTGGGAAGCCGTGAAAATTCCCATTATGCGCGAAGCAGTTTTAACTAAGTTTCTCACTCATACAGACATTCAAGCGATTCTCCTCGCCACAGGGGATCGAGTGATTGTTGAGGATTCGCCAACGGATTACTACTGGGGGTGTGGCTGCGATCGAACCGGTCAAAATAATTTGGGTAAAATTCTGATGAGCGTGCGCCAAGAAATTAGTCAGCGCCTTGCGCGCTGATAGAGAGTCAAATTCTTTCGTTAATTATCATTATATGAAGTTATACAACAAATGTCAAGTTATCCTAACAATGAATAATTCTTATAGTGAGAGTTTAAGATTGCGAGAAATTTATAAGAGCCTTAAAATAATAATTATTATTTGCTTAACTCGCTCTGCCTGTTGAAGGCAAGGATTAAACCGGTGCGATCGCAGATTTTACTTACGCCAGTGCGCCAGAGGCGATACACCGTCGCCTCTCAACAGTGCGCTACCCATTAATTGTACAGATCGGTTGACTCAAAAACTCAGGGTGAGGCATTTGAGTTTGCTCGCGACCGCAGCACCTCAAAACTTCTTACGATCATTGTATTAAGTACAAAAGGAGATTTATGCAACTCAGAGAAAATACGCAAGAATTACATTATAAATTAGACAGAGAAGTTTTGATACGGCGAATAACAGAACGCATTCGCCAATCTCTAGAATTAGAAGATATTTTAACCAGTACGGTAGCAGAAGTGCGGTCTTTTTTGAAAACAGATCGCATTATGATTTATAGGTTTAGTGCCGACGGAAGTGGAGAAGTTGTCGCTGAGTCAATTAATAACAACCGTCTCCCTTCATTGAAAGGACTGCACTTTCCAGCAGACGACATTCCCGCGAACGCCAGGGAGATGTATGTCGCTTTGCGCCAGCGGACAATAATAGATGTTAACTCAGGAACGATCGTCACGAGTCCCCTAGATGCTGCAGAGACCGGTCAACCTTTAGTAAAGGAAGAGATGCACTACCGATCGCTCGATCCTTGCCACACAGCTTACCTGATGGCAATGGGAGTGCAATCTTCTTTAGTCGTGCCGATTTTGCACCGCAGGATCGCGTCGGAAAACAGCAAAACAGATATTTGCGAGGCGGCTACGTGTCTGACTCGATACGAACCAGGAAATAATCAAAAAATTCACATCGAACTGTGGGGACTTTTAGTGTCTCACCACTCTGCGACCCTCAATATTTCACCAGCAGATTTAGAAGTAGTTCAGCTCGTATCAGATCAATTGTCTAGCGCTATAGCCCACGCGCTCCTCCTGCAGCAAACCCGCTCTCAAGCCGCCCGCGAAGCTACCGTGAGCCGCATAGCAGGCCTGTTGTACGGTCACGTCAACATTCAACTGCAGCAAGGTTTAGAAGCCACCGTCACCGCTTTGGGTGGCAGCGGTGGCAGACTCTATCTCAACCTGCCGAAAATCAACGGTGAAAAGTTATCCGCTCCCCAGATTGAGGGAGGATTGCCAACTGCTCCCGCCCACAGTAATGCTACGTTTGAACTGTTCACCACAGGAGAACAACCGACACTTCCCAATTGGGAAAAAGTTAAGGCTATCGAAGCTCATCCCCTCTGGCAGGAATGGCTAACCAAAGGATTTAAAAATAGTGAAGAACTTCCCAAAATTTCAACTTTTACTAAGGGTCAATTCCCAGTTTTGATAATTATTGACTTATACAAAGAACCTCTATTTAGAGTTTTAATTCCCGCTTTCCAATCTACGAAAATTAGGGGTTTGCTGGTAATTCCCCTCCACTATCAACAACAAGTAGTCGGCTGTTTGACCATTTTTCGCAATGCAATAGATACCGAAAAGATGTGGGCGGGGCGGTTTGACAGCAGCGTGGCACAAACCCTTCCCAGACAATCCTTTGAACTCTGGCGAGAAATAAAAAAAGGTCAGTCGCCCGAGTGGAAGTACGAGGAAATTGAGCAAGCTTTAGCTATAGGCAGCCAATTTTGTTCGGCAATTGGGCAGTACGTTCTTTATAAAGAAGTGCAAACCCTGAATGCCAACTTGGAGCGCCAAGTTCAAGAACGCACCGCTCAATTGCAACAATCCTTGGACTTTGCCAAAGTATTGACGCGAGTTAGAGACCAGATTCGCAGCACCTTAGATTTAAAAATCATACTGCAAACTATTGTGCGAGAAGTCAGAGTTTTGTTGGATACCGATCGCACGGTAATCTACCAATTTGCAGCAGATAAACAGGGCGAGGTAGTTGTCGAAGCTGTTTGCGGCCAGTGGCGGTCGATTTTAGGTATCACATCTCCACAAGAATGCTTTCCCGAAGGCTCAGACTGCTTTTATGGAGCCGGACGGGTGCGAGCAATTAATGATATTTATACTGAGGATTTAACACCCTGTCACCGCGAATTTTTGGAAGAGTTGCAGGTGAGAGGAAGTTTAATTGTGCCGATGAGAGGCAAAGATTCCCAATTGTGGGGGTTGTTGATTGCCCATCAGTGTTCGGGGCCGAGAGTTTGGCAAACAGCAGAACAGGAATTGGTGCAACATTTAGCTGCTCAAGCTGCGATAGCCATTCACCAAGCAGAACTTTATCAAGAAAGTCTCAATGCAGCAACTGCCGATCGATTAAAAGCCGAACAGCTAGCTAAAACAGTCACAGAACTGCACAATACCCAAGCCCAACTGATTCAAACCGAAAAAATGTCCAGTCTCGGACAACTTCTGGCCGGAGTCGCCCACGAAATCAATAACCCCGTTAACTTTATCTACGGCAATCTGTCCCACGCCAGCGAATACACCAAAGATTTGCTCTGCTTGGTGGAACTCTACCGCCAGCACTACCCCAATCCCAACCCAGAAATTAGCGAGTGCTCCGAAGCAATCGACATCGAATTTCTTGCCGAAGATTTGCCAAAAATTTTGGGTTCCATGACAGTCGGAGTTGAGCGAATCCGCCAGTTAGTTGTATCTTTGCGTAATTTTTCCAGGACGGATCAAGCCGAGAAAAAAGCCGTTGACATTCACGAGGGCATCGACAGTACCCTGTTGATTTTGCAGCACCGGATCAAAGCCAATTCCGATCGCAACACCGTAGAAATTATTAAAGAATACGCCAATTTACCCTTAATAGAATGCTATGCCAGCTCGCTCAATCAAGTATTTATGAATCTGATCGGTAATGCCCTTGACGCCCTAGAAATGGGAAAAAAAGATCTAGGGATGAATCTTCCCTTGAAAGCGGCAAGTGCAGCGGCAACACATTTAAGCTCACAAATACTGCCTATCGAGTCAGGAGATATAAATGCGACCACCGAGTGTTTGATTCCTGATTTTCCATCCCCTTGCATCCGGATTCGCACTGAATTAATCAATGAAAAAACGGTAGGAATTTGCATTGCCGACAATGGTCACGGCATCCCACAAGAGTTAATCTCTCACATATTTAATCCGTTTTTTACTACTAAACCCGTAGGTCGGGGCACGGGTTTAGGACTGTCTATCAGTTACCAAATTGTAGTTGAGAAACACCAAGGCGTACTAAAGTGTGTTTCTGTACCCGGTCATGGTACAGAGTTCTGGATCGAGATTCCCCTGAATTAGGTAGAACAACCTAAAAAACTCACCACCCAGAGTCCCGACTTCTTTAATAAGTCGGGACTATAACATCGGGCATCAAGAAATTATTTTCTCTTCATCGCAGAGAGAGATAATTCGATTCACAAAAGCTTTTAGCTCTGGACAAGCTTGAATCGCAATCATCAGATCGTTGTTTTTCAAAATAGCCATTCCATCAATCACTTTGTTATAGTCTTTTCCGCGTTTTCCAGAGCTAAAAATCTCCTTAATCCAATAGTAAGGTGGCTTTTGATGATTCACTGTTTCAGGCGAACCGCTAGGAGCAGAAAGGTTGTGTTTCGCTAGCTTCTGGATAGTTGTCCAGTAGGGAAGAAGCCATGCTTCAAAATCATGTGATGCTGTGTGAGGATAGAATTTTGGGTTTTTACCTACCCATGTCCTCATTTTCTCTTTAGCATCATTGGCGTCTTTAAAGTCCGGTTTTCCGGTATAAACGTCTGTAAGTGCAATTACAGCATCATAGCCATCATTATCGAGGAGAGTTTCAACTATTTTCTTGAGTTTCCCTTCCTTGGGAATTCCACCATGTTGTGGTTTAAAGTCTAGTCTGGGCATTTTTTGCTCTAAACGACTTTGCAGAAACTCATGAAGCTTCTTTCTAAATGCCATTTCAGTAGCACCTTCAACCAAAATAGCAATTCTCATGGACGGCCACCCATCACATTCATTTCCCAAACCTGGTCAAGACTGTAATCTTCTAACCATTTATCCAGGTTAAAAGTGTCACCCCACCTCATTTTTGCTTCCCCTTCTTCCAAATCGCAGACCAAAATCTCGCTTGGATCGAGAAATCTGATGAGTCTATCTGAGTGTGTGGCAACTATCAGTTGAGTGTGTTTTGAAGCTTCTCTCATTAGATAAACTAAGTGTCTTAAGAGTTCCGGGTGTAGGCTAACTTCGGGTTCATCTAGCAACGTAATAGTTGTTAAAGTTTGACTTTGCATGAGCGCAACTAACCAGAGGAAGCGCAGCGTTCCTTCTGATAGCTCATGGACATAGAAAGGCTGAGGAAAATTCGTATCTGTCCAAGTCATAGACATAGTTCCTGCGGCAACCGGAGGAAAGTTTAATCGCTCGAAATCTGGAAAGGCAGCAGAAATGATATTTTCAACCATTTCAAAACTGTCTCGATCGGTTTCCCGAAGGTCATAAAGACAGGAAACCAGGTTTTCACCGCTTGCTCCAGGCAACTTTGCAGGGCGCATTGCTTGAGGTAGACGAATTGGACTTTTCTCTGAAACATCGAGTGCTCCATAATATGTGCAAGAAGCAAGGCTCTTTCTCAGGTTCTCTGGTTCGCGATACATTTTAGGAACTTGAGAAAGGGATGTTTCAAGAGGATTGTGATCCCAACTCGGTCTCACAAATCCTCTGCTTTCTTCTTGAGAATATTTAATATCCAAACCTTGTGATTCAATATACTTGAATGGTTCAGCTCTGTGGGGATTTCTCTGCTGTGTTAAAGATTCGTCTCTAACTTCATAAGATAAACCTTTAGGTGACAATGTTAAGCTGTACTTCAAAGGTTGTTCCTTTGGCACTTGCATTGAAATTTCAATTTCAAGTTCTTGTACTTTACCTCTGGTCAAAATTTCATTTAAGCCACCTTTAAGTTGCAATAAATTCTGTAAATTTCCACTTGCTGAAGCGGCTAGTATTGAAAGAACATCTAAAAAAGAAGTTTTTCCGGCTCCGTTTGCACCAATCATGACGATGAGATTTCTCATCTCAAGCTCAATATTTTGAAGACGCCGAAAACCCCTTACTGATATATTTTCAAATCTATTCATATTCTGTCCTTAAATAGTGAAACTAGCCTAGACACATATATTGAGACTAGGCTAAGTATATCTGCCTTAGATACTTTAGAGGTTTAGTAAAGCCAGATGGGTGTATGAAACGGTCTGCATCCCTTGGGTTGACGCAGCATGAAAAGTCGTTGGAGCAGACCGATGTCGTTCACAAGCCTTTAAGGCAAGATTAGCTTCACCAGCACAGAACCGATCGAGCCGAGAAGACTCATAAAGTTGCCACCGCCGCCCGTGCGGGGTTCCGTAGGCTTTTGACGCGCAACAATGGCTTCGGCTAACTGCTTTGACAAATCCTGACCTTGGGGATTTCCTTGAGCTGCAAAGAGTTTGTTTGCTCGATCGGCGTCTTGAGTCGCGCCGGTGAAGTCTCCCAAGTCAGCGCGAGACATACTGCGCGCAAAATAAACGGCTGCTAAATCCGATTTCAGATTCAGCGCTTGATTGTAATAATCAATGGCGTTTCTGTAGTTTCCTGCTTGAGCTTCCAGCACTCCCAAGCGGTAGAAGTCTTCAGCGGTGCCTATATTGGTTGGCATTCCTCTAACTCCGAGCAGTTGCGCGTTATTTAAATTGGCGCCTTGCAAATTGGCGTCGCTGAGATAGGCACTTCTCAAGTCAGCACCGCTGAGGTTAGCTCCGCTGAGGTTTGCCCCTGTCAGGTTGACGCCAAACAGGCTGGTGCCGCTGAGGTTCGCACCGCTGAGGTCAGCCCCGGTCAGGTTGGCTCGGCTGAGGTTAGCCAACCTCAAGTCAGCACCTTTGAGATTGGCTCCTGTTAAATTGGCTAAAACCAAGCCTGCACTGCTGAGTTCGCAGTTGGGGCACTGTCGGGTGGCGAGTAATTGTTGCGTGTGTTGGATGTTCTCGGCGGGTGCAGGAGCGATCGGGGCGATCGAGCTCAGCAGCGTTACAGCAGCGAGGATTCTGAGTTTCATTTTAACCGTCCAAAATCCAAAATATTAAATCTAAAATAGCTTTTCTCGAAGCAATTGAAAATCACCATAACACAAGTTCACCCAACAAATCTTTTGACTCGCCCTATCTAGGAGTTCTGTACGCCATCAGCACCCTACATTGAAGTTCTCGGCCTTACCTGAGTGTCAAATAAACACTTCGCTGCCAATAAATTAGGGTAATGAAAACTTCATTACCCTTTAGCCGCTGTTCTCGGCAACCATAAAAATTAACAAATAAATTAGTCGTGAATCGTGCCGTCGGGCATCGTTGTACCCTTAAGATATACTCCGCTCAGGTTAACTTTTGTAAGGTTTGCTCCCAACAGGTTTGCTCCGCTTAAGTCTGACGCACTTAAAATCGCTTCAGTCAAGTCTGCCCTAATTAAACTCGCCCCCATTAAGTCGGCTCCGCTAAGGTCTACTTTGCTCAAGTTTGCGCCAATTAAATCGCATTCTGTGAGCACCGCCCTACGCAAGTTTACCCCGTAAAGATTTACTCCGTGCAAGTCTGCACGGCTAAGTGTGGCGCGAGATATGTTGGCTCCAATTAAAGTTGCTTGGATCAGGGAAGCTCCGCTCAAGTCTGCTTTGCTGAGGTTTGCTCCCATCAACTCAGCTCGATTCAGGTTAGCTTCAACTAAAAGTGCTTCTGTGAGGTCCGCTCCACCTAAGTCTGCTCTTCTCAAATTAATTTTGCACAAATTGGCTTTGCCAAAGTTGACTCTGTTGAGTTTCGCTTTGCTGAGATTGGCTCCAATCAGGTCGGCTTCATACAGATTGGCTCCAATCAATTCTGCTTCGTAGAGGTAGACCTCGTGCAGGTAGACCCCGCTAAAATTTCTTTCTCCTATTGCGTATAGCTTGAGCAGTTCGTCAACGTTCATTGTGGCTTCTCTACACCTTTTAAATGAAGAATACTGTCAGCAAGCTGGTTGCACCGGATGTTCTGCAATTTTAGATTCTGAAATATTCACACCCAGCCTGAAACTTCCCTCAATATGCAAGGTTTGAGTACAAATTAGATGGTTTGGTGAGGTGAAGCACAAAGCTGCATTATTTTTCCCATTTGGAAAAAAATAATATTTAAAAATTTTAACAGCAAGTTTGAGCGCACTTCGTAACTAAATCCCCAAGATTCTACGTGGAAACTCCGCTCAAACCCATAACTTTTTGTGGGTAGTTGAGCTTACTGAGTAGCAATGTGACCAAGATCACAAGGCACTGTTAGTACGATCACATAGAAACCACCCTTTCGATCACAGCAGGCGGGCAAAAATAGCCGATACTTATACTGTAATGCTGAGAAATTGACAATGCCACTCTCGTCGTGTTTTACTCAATTGGCGATAAAGCCAGTAGTTTCACAGATACTTGCCCGCCGCAAGAAAGTCGGTGGCAACGTCACTCGGCGCTACCCGCTCTGACCGATGAGAGTGCTGATATCTAAGGATTTTTCGCAAAGCGAATGCCAAAAATGCACTTCGGGGAATAGGGGAATGTCTGTATAAAAATGCGATCGCTGGTGTACAGACATTCGCTTGTTTGCTAGCACCTAATGACTAAAAATCGCTCATACGTTCGCAAAAAATACCAATAAATACCAGGAAAACCATGATAGATGTTTAACAATAAGAGAATAAATGGTATTCCTTAAGAGTCACCTACTGCCGCTAATGTTGTCGATCGGTTAACGGCTATCAGTATTAGCAATGACGCTTGTCCATCAAATACAAAACTGACCCAGAAACCGGGTTTTTTACAAAAAAAATCGTTGCAACCTTGCTCCAGGTTAAAATAATCCGGTTTCTGAGCGTCCCAGTGCCTCCAGGAAGGAAAAAGTTTAATGAGAACGATCACTTTTGTATTGCTTCAGGGCAAACAAAAGGTCAGCATTTAGGATAGGAGCAGCTTTTGCTCCCTTGTCAAAAAAATGTATTGTAGAACGCGAATCGTGAGGTAATTGATATGGCTGGAGTATGTAAACTTAGCATCACAGAGACAAGTGAAGAGCTAAAAAACCTGTTAACTGAACAAAAAACGGCAAGCGGCTTTCAAAAAATTCAAGCACTTTACCTGTTCAAAATTTGTCATGTTAAAACAGTTAAAGAATTGGCAATGACAATCGGGGTCAATCGAATTACAGTGCAGCGGTGGCTGAGAAAGTACCGCTCTGACGGACTCGAAGGACTGCTCGAAACAAAGCACAGCGGCGGCCGCAAGCCGGCCATTCCTCCTCTGGCCCGCGCTAGTTTGGCAATGCGCCTAAGCGATCCCCAGAAAGGCTTTAAAAGCTATGGAGAAATTCAAGAATGGTTGCAGCAGGAATACAGCATTGAAGCTTCTTATAAAGCGGTTTATGCAACAGTCAGATACCACCTCAAAGCCAAGCTGACGAAAGTCTAGACAGTTCATAACACGTCGGATTAATCACCGCTCATCTAATGGTTTGCAATCAGCCTTTGAAGATTTGGAGGACTTGCGCAGTCACGACCAACCAGACTCATTCTTTTTTAACAAAACTCGCTCTCATAAACTGCAGAGCATCTAAATTATGTGTTGTGGCAATGAGGATGAGGGGGAGAAAATTTGATTTTTTTCCCACGTTTTTGAAAGATGCTTAGCTTAAAAAAGGAGGCATAAATCATAGCTTGCAACTTTTGTCTAATTTGCAGGTTTTGTTATATGGATGTAAAAATTGGCAGAGGCTAAGGTAAAAACCGATCCAAAGCCGCTTTCAACTCTTCGATTTCCGTATCGATATTGCCTTCTTTAGCAGCTCTGGCAATGCACTCAGTTAAATGTTCGTCAAGAATGATTCTCGCCACGCGATCGAGCGCGCCTCGAACCGCAGCAACTTGCACGAGAACTTCTGGACAGGGACGGTTTTCTTGTACCATTGTTTTAATGCCGCGGACGTGTCCCTCAATCCGAGACAAGCGATTTACCAGCCGCCGCATCGATTCTTCATCGTGATGGTGAGGGTGGGCTGATTTATCGTCGTGATGGTGGTGGGAATTTGAGGGCAAGGATTTGTCAGTAGAAGTATCAGATAGAATCATTGGGGTTACGAAGGAAATTTAAAAGTTAGAATTCAGAATATGTTGAGTTGGTGCGGGCTGGTGACTCATGTATTGTAACTGTCAAAATATATTTAGGATCTTCATAGTGGCAGATTATTGAGTCCACACGATCGCACACGTTTACCAGACTAACCCAGACTAACAAAGATTGACGCTATGCGACTATTTAAGTTTTTTCGCCCCGCACCTCGAACTGGTGCTCGTTGGTTCGCACTAATTTTAGGAATGACGATCGCCCTGAGTGCTTTAACAATCAATGCTGCACCCGCTGCCGCCGTTGATGGCAGCAATCCGCCCAACTTACAGTTCCAGAATTCCACAGCCACCGCTGCGAATCCGCAACTGTTAGCGCTGCGGAGTCCTGAACTCCCAGGGGATACCGGCAGTTTTGTGACGGCGGCTGTCGATCGAGTTGGGCCGGCAGTTGTCCGCATTGATACCGAGCGCACTGTCAGTCGCAACCTTGACCCCTTAATGGAAGACCCCTTCTTCCGTAGATTTTTGGGAGAAGATTTACGCAGCATGACCCCCAGACAAGAACACTTACGCGGTCAAGGTTCCGGCTTCATCATTGACAAAAGCGGGATTGTTTTAACCAACGCTCACGTAGTTGACAAAGCCGATCGAGTGACTGTCACCTTAAACGACGGCAGGACATTTCCAGGAGAAGTGCAAGGTACTGACGAAGTAACAGATTTGGCTGTTGTCAAAATTAATACTAAGCAATTAGACTTGCCGACTGCCACCTTGGGAGATTCCGACGCGGTGAAAGTGGGAGATTGGGCGATCGCCGTGGGGAACCCCCTGGGATTTGACAACACCGTCACCTTGGGCATTATCAGCACCCTCAAACGCTCCAGTGCAGCCGTCGGCATTCCCGACAAGCGGCTCGATTTCATTCAAACCGACGCCGCCATCAATCCCGGCAATTCCGGCGGCCCGCTGTTAAACAGCAGAGGAGAAGTGATTGGCATCAACACGGCGATTCGAGCTGATGCAATGGGTATAGGCTTTGCGATTCCGATCGACAAAGCTAAGGCCATCTACGCGCAGTTAGCCAAGGGAGAACAAGTCAGCCATCCGTTTTTGGGAATTCAGATGATTGCTTTGACTCCTGAAATGGCCAGAGAGAATAATTCTGACCCCAATGCTCCTTTGATTGTCCCGGAAGTTAAGGGAGTGTTAGTAATGCGAGTTGTGCCCAACACCCCTGCTGAGAAAGCAGGCCTTCGCAAAGGCGATGTGATAGTTCAAATTGACGGTGAGGGAGTGACTGAGGCCGAACAGTTGCAAAGTTTGGTGGACAACAGCAAAATCGGTCAAATTCTGAAACTGAAAGTGCGCCGCGGTTCCCAGATTAAAGAAGTAGCCGTTCAAACTGCTCAACTTATGGATTTTTAAAAGTGAAGGGGAAGGGGGGAAAGTGTTAAAAACCACATAAAGTTTGTAGTGAGGATTTTAGTCAAATCTTAATATTTTTAGGTAAGCTTTTGTGCAATTAAATTGTATGTTGAGTGCGGGCTCTCCTGCCCACCTCACAAGAGTAAAAAACTCTTTTACCATGCAATTTAAAGCACAGCTTAATAGCGACTAAAATCCTCACTACAAACCAGTTTTATTAGTGGTGATTTATATGACACGTGTTCAACTTGCCTATCCCAAAATTCCCGATAGTAAAAATTGCCCTAATGAACAATGTATAGCTTTTGAGAAATACGATGGCAATAATTTGCATTGGGTTTGGGAAGTTGAACTTGGTTGGTATGCTTTTGGTACGCGCCGCAATAGATTTGATTTGGATGAGATGGGAATTGCAGAATTTAATGCTGCACATCCAGGTTTAGAAGCAGCACCTGAAATATTTAAAAGAGACTTTGCTAGTCCCTTAGAGTCTATATTTCGAGAGAACGAACAGTATCACTGCGCTGAAATTACTGTGTTTACAGAGTTTTTTGGTGCTAACTCGTTTGCCGGAATGCACCAAAAGGACGATCGCAAACAACTGGTGATTTTTGATGTGGAAACCGAGGGCGGTATGGTTGTTCCCGATCGGTTTATTCAAGATTTTGGTAAATTAAATATTGCGCGAGTGATTTATCGCGGCAAACTGACGGGGAAGTTTATGGATGATATTCGCCAGGGGAAATACGGTGTGGATGAAGGTGTTGTGTGCAAGGGAGGCAGCAATGGTAATAATCTGTGGATGGTGAAGATTAAGACTGATGCATATATGCAGAGATTGCAGGAAGCTTTTAAGGATGATTGGGAAAAATACTGGGAGTAATATCAAACTTATAGATCAACTGTCACAAGCCAAAGTGGAAGATATCGGCAATCCCCTTGGGTTGACAATACCGTTGCGTAAGTCATGAGGAATTAAAGTATATTGGTCATATCAATAGACAGCCAATAAAAAACTAAAGGAAAATTTAGTTATGACATCTGTGCAGCTTGAAAAAAAAGCCATGACTGAAGAAGATGTGGCAAAGTTATGGGAAGCCTTCAAAGTATTTGACGCGGACGGGAGCGGTGCTATTTCATCAGAAGAACTGGGTCAAGTGATGCGATCGCTAGGCCAGAGTCCTAACGAAACCGAGCTGCGCGACATGATCAAAGAAGTGGACGTAGACTTGTCGGGCAGTATCGATTTTGATGAATTCAAAATGCTGATGGTGTCCCAGCAGGGCGATCGCCAGAGTCGTCTCAAAATGGCATTTAGTGTATTTGATGAAAACGGTAGCGGTCAAATCACCAGAGACGAGCTGCACGGCGTGATGAGCCAGTTTGGGCTGACAGAGCAAGAGCTCGATGAGATCATCAAAGAGGTAGACCATGACGGCGATGCCTCAATTGACTTTAAGGAATTCTGCAAACTCGTACCCGATGAGTCAGAGATCACAACAGGATATCAAGACTCGCCGGTTCCGGTTGTCAGTACACAAACCACCGAGATTTCAGACAGTACAGCCGCTGCGATCGCAACTACAGCAACTGCGATCGATGAGGCAGCTTCTGCCACTATTGAACCTAATCTACAAGAAGCACCCACTGATAGCAATCCAGAAATAGCGCGCCTAAAAGAACTACTCGCCCAACACCCACAAGCTGAGAAGAAGCGCGGTACCTCCCGCTTGCAGATGCAGATTGGTTTGTTTCGTCTGATCCAGGGAGCAGCCTACCGCTGCTTCCGCGAGAGCTTTTCCGCCAACCACGAGACTCACCTGCGCGTGAGAAACTTGCCCTACAGAATCGCTGATTTTGTGCAATTTGTCAGATGTGCGATCGGGCTTTATAAAGGATTGGGTGTAGTAGAGTCGGCGTGCAACCCTGTACTTGATGCAGTAGTTAAATCGATCGAAGATGAATATGCCAGACTGCAAGATCGCATCAAAAACTGGAAGACTATAGAAAAAACTCCAGAAATGTTGGCAGAACAAAAAGCCATGTTGGAGGCGCGGGGTAAGTCTGCAACTGCCAAGGAAAAGTTTGCCGCGGGAGTCGAGTTTGCCATCACCCTCAAGAAGAAAAGTATCAACTTGCGTGACATCGCCGAGGGTGTGCTTGCCATCAACGAACTCAACCGATTGAGAAAAATGGAGCTGAGTGAGGAAATGGCACCGCCACCAGCCAAATCTGAGGGAGATCCAAAAGAGTACCTGAAGAAGTGGAACCGCGTCATCCTCTCGGATGCCTCAGAGGAAATCGATGGTGCGATGATGCCAGTCGCCTATTGGTATGAAGACTTCATGCCGAAGCTGCTAGCTGTTTTCAGCGTCAGCACAGCAGCAGACATCCCCTTCAATACGGTGCCTGACGAAGCGGCTTTAAACCAGTGGTACGAAGCTACCAAGGCGTCAGGGGAATTTGGGCGCTATGGGGCGGATGTTGCAGAAGGCTTTCCCAAATGCGCTCCAAAACAGAAGTTGATGCTTCAACAGGCATGGCGCTTGACGCACAACTACCTGAATGGGGTACAGAAACGGCGCGAACGCTTGGAGTTTGGGCGCGAGTCTGGCGAACTCTCGCAATACGTATCGTTCATCGACGTGTATATCGATCGCAGTGAAGTAAAGAATTCACAAATGCGCGTCAGCTTCCCTTACTATATTGGCCCTGCGGTGTGGCGTTTCTTCCACACTACGGCTGAAATCGTCTCTACCAAGACCCCCCAACAGCAAAAAACTCTGGTGGCAATCTTCAAGGACTTCTTTAAGCTGTTTGCCACTATGTATCCCTGCCCCTACTGCCGCCACCACCTCAACGCCTATGTCGTGCAGAATAAAGAGGTGGAAATGTACCCTGTGGAGTACCTCGTGCTTGGGCGCGACCCGCGTCTGAATGACTTTGAGGTATCAATGGAGGCGAAGCTGTCCACCGTAGTAGATGGCGCTTCCCTGCGCTTATTCTTCTGGAAGCTGCACAATACTGTCTCCTCATCAATTGCGCGATCGGAGGAGTGGTATCACAAGGATGAGAAAGCATTCTACACCACTCGTTATTGGCCCAGCATTGACTCTGAGCTAGCACGAGCCAAAGCCCTCAAACACATTAGCATTGCCACCGATCGGATGTACCG
>NZ_JAUBQU010000120.1:0-18643 GCF_036701435.1 Microcoleus sp. Pol12A5 | reverse complement strand
CCCTAATTCCTACTTCCCTACCGTGAAATACTCATTCTTAGCATACACGCTAATAATGCAGTCTCCCACTTCAAAAAACATCCCCTCTTGCTCATCTTTAGAAAATTGCAAGTTGCCGTATTTAGAATTAATTTCCTCAGCAGTCGCCGCTTTTGCCTCCATTTCATCCGGGATAAGTCCGGTAGAACCGATATAGAAAACCAGCGGTGAAACTTTTTCCCTGTACACTTTTTCAGCATAAGCTTCCAGTCGCTCGTTGGCATTAGCTAAAGCAGCGACAAACTCCTCTCGCTTCACATCTTCTCCCTGCCATTTCGCTTGCAAAAGGCGCAGCAAACTATCTGCACCCACTTTGGCTAAAGTAACGCTAACAATTCCGTTATTCTCCAACCCCAAAAACTCATCAAAAATCAGTTTCATCAAGTCGTCAACTTTGGTGATTTTTGTTCGGGATGACAGCGTTTTGTGTGCGAAGACAACAGGCTCATCTAACGTGATGTCAAATGTCGGTTTTGCTAGCTTTTCGCCCGTGTTTTTGTGGTAAACTTCATAAAGGCGATCGAGAAATTTGTTGGCAGAGTGCAACTTGCCGAAGTTGAGGATGTTTTTGCTGCCGATGTCGATTTTGTAGCTGACTCGCGAATCTACTGAACCGTTGGCGATCGCACTTTTTAAATCTGTGTATTCCGTCGTCGTCGGAAAGTTGATGTAAAGGTTTTTTGACAGATAATGCTGTTTCAATTCTTCCAATTGTTCGGCAGTGTAAGCCTCGGATTCTTCCTTCAAATGAGCCGAGAGAATGCTAGAGAGAATTTTGATTTCTGCGAGTTCCTCAAACACTCCGTCAAGGCTGCCGTAACGCCCGTCAAAAGGCACGAGGGGCAAAGTCTCTAACTTAATATCGTACTCTGAACGGAAGTCAAATTCTTGCACGGGCGAACCGTCTTTTTCAAGAACACCGCATTTTTTGAGCAAATCAAACACTGGTTTGCTGCTGATTTTTGTTCGCAGCGACTTAATATTAAATTCGCCGTCGCTGACAATGGTATAATTGTTGAAAGTATTGAGGTCGGTAACTAGAATTCCCGCCACTTCTGCGATTAAAGTTTCATCCTCAACTTTTACCAGCTTAGCTTTCCGGGTAATCAGCATATTGATGGTAGCGGTATTTTGATTGATGGCAAATGAACCCATTTGCACGTATTCGCCACCATCTAAGAATTCAGTTTTCAGCCAAGGCTTGACAAGGTTGCCGTTTTCGTCTCGCTTTCCCTCAAGTCGCTTCAAACCTTTTCGCTGATAATTTTCTTGCAAATGTTTCAAGTTGATGATGATGCTGTTGCTGTTTTCCTCGAATATCTCGATCAACTCCAGCAGGGAAATTTTATCGCTGACTTTTACCCGATCGCCAATTTCATGATTTTTCAACACATCAGGCGCAAAAACAGCCTGTTCCAAATCTTCCGTAAACTCCGCTATTTGGGCATTTGTCAAAGCTTTAACGTGTTTTTCCGTCAAAGTAGCGTCGAAGGTGCTCGCCAGCGCATATTTAGCCGTATTTAAATTGCCGTCAGCGAGGTTAGCTTTCGCAAAAGCAAACACCGACTCATCAGTTTGAGCAACGGGAACATCTAGTTTGTCATACTCATCTTTCGCGACTTTCTGATATTTGTAAAAAAGTCCCCGATCGTCTGCTTTCAGCCCGCAGATTTTCAGCGTGCTCGATGAACCGTTAATTTTCTTGCCACTTTTGGAAACAAAAACTTGATAATCGTATTCCTTAATTAACGGTTCTTCCAGCGGAGGTGCAACGGAACTGCCTAACAGTTTTGTGCTGTCGTAAAGAGCATCATAAACCATTTTGACTTCGCCAGCGCGGATGCAATTTCCCGATAATGTGTTGGCGATTTTGGAGAGAAGTTTGAAATCAGCACAGGCATAGGATATCGTGTTGGCAAACACATCCATGCCTTTGAGTTCTTCGCAGATTTCCCCGATTTTTGCAGCTTCCGAATTGGCACTGGGGTCATTTGCATAGCCGTCGGTGTGCAAATTGATCGCTGTCATTTCTCCCGCTTTAACCAGAGATTTAGCGAGTTGCATCGACTGCGATATGCAGGTACAGCCAGCCGTGTGGATTTTTTGAATTTCTTTGATATATTGAGAGTCAAACTTCAGCACTTCTTGAATGGGAATTCGCTGGAAATGACAAATTACGTCCCCATTGCTAGCATAGGAAATCAGGCTGACAATTAGCTGGTAATTGTTGTATTCGTCTAAGGTCAAAAGCTTGATTAGGGTTTCTTTCAGCGGTTCTAAGTCATAATACATTGAGCCGGAACGGTCGATGATGATGATGCTGTGAGCGACGGATTTTTCTGGGATATCGCCGGGCTTTCTTTCTAAATTAATGCGATCGACTAGATAAAATGCCTTTGCGTTTCCGGCAAAATTGTAGAGGGTAAATTTGGTGCGAGTATTCGAGGCTGCTTGGCTGCTGGAACTTTTGGCTTGAGATGATTGTTTTGCTTGCCGTGCCATAGTTTTCACCTATGTTGACTTATTCCTCAACTTAATCATGACACGCGCTTCTGGGGATGTCAAGGGGGAGCATCTCATATTTGTAAAAACACTTCTTCTGGCTCCTTCCTTCTCCCTCTTTCCCCCTGCCTCCTGCCTTCTGCCTCCTGCCTCAAAACTTAGATTTCTAGCTTTTCTGCAAAAGTGAGATGCTCCCTGTCAAGGCCTGTGTGGAAAATTATCTGCGAGGCTGAATAAGCATTAATATTTAGGGCTGCGCTGCCAGGGAAAACTGCGGCGGTAGGCTAAAGGTGGGCTTTTTTGGCAAAAGTAGTGGATCTGCGTAAATATTTAGTAAATATTTACTAAATCATGCTTTATTTAGAAAATCCGCTGCTCAAACTTTATCTAAATGTGTTCGCATGGGTGGCGTTCGGATTCATTCTCGGCCGCCTGCTACCGAGAAGCTATTCTACATATTTAGCCAAGTTTATTTTCTTCTTTGGCACGCCATTGAGCATTGTTGCTTTTATCCGCCGTGCCAATTTGTCGGGCGCTATTTGGATGGCGCCGCTAATAGCTTGGGCGGCCATTCTAGCAGGTGGAGGACTCGCTTGGATTTTGATAAATTTTGTTGTCGGCGAGGAACGTTTTAAGACTCTTAATCCGATCGCCCAAAATAGCCCGGAACACACTACTGCTTGGAGTTTGCCCGCTCAAGGCAGCTTCTTATTGGCAACGATGGTGGGTAATACGGGTTATTTAGGCATTCCCGTCACGTTGTCCTTATTAGGCTCGGAACACTTTGCCTGGGCGTTGTTTTACGACTTGCTAGGCACTACCATGGCAATCAATATACTGGGAGTTGCTATTGCTTCTCACTGCGGTAAAAGCGATCGCCCTCAGAGTTGGTTAGGTCCGGTGCGGGCAATTTTTCTGAATCCGGCACTGTGGGCTTTTGGTTTAGGATTTGTCTCGCGCAGCTTGCCACTGTCGGTACCTATCGCAGAATTGTTAACAACAGGCGCTTGGACTGTAATTACTTTATCTTTAATTACGATCGGGATGCAGTTGAGCAAGTTGAATTCCTTGCACAACCTCAAACAAGTTTTGGCTTGTCTGGGGATTAAAATGTTGTTTATTCCCTTGGTAATTGGAACGGGATTAACATTTTTTGGGATCACGGGCGCGCCCCGACTTGTGCTAGTGCTGCAAATGGCAATGCCTCCTGCTTTTGGTACTACATTGCTGGCAGAAGCTTTCAATCTCGATCGCGAATTAGCCGTAACTGCGATCGGCCTCGGCTGCGTTAGTTTATTATTCACTATTCCAATATGGATGAGGCTATTTAATTTTTAAATAAAAGTGGATTGGTTTATTTTAAAAAAGGAAATTTGGCGTGACCTAAATCACAATTGCCAGCGATTTAGATCATATTAATGATACTTAAATATCACAGGAGTTGGAAACTATCTTTTCTTCTGTTAAGCTACAAACAGCCCGCCCATGAGGCCGATAATAAAAATATGAAAACTCAAAATTTTACATTGAGAGGTTATCAAACGCTCGAGCGCATTTACTCAGGAACTCGCACCCAAGTTTATCGAGCTTTCCGTATTCAGGACAAAGTGCCCGTCGCGATTAAAGTCTTGCATAGCGAGTATCCCACCTTTAGCGAACTCGTGCAATTTCGGAATCAATATACGATCGCCAAAAACCTCAACTTGCCCGGAATCATCCAAACATACAGCTTAGAAGCCTACCAAAACAGCTATGCGCTGGTAATGGAAGACTTCGGGGGAATTTCGCTCAAAGAATGGACTCAACAAGGGGAAACTCTACTCAATTTAAGCGAGTTTTTACAAATGGCGATCGCACTATGCCACACCTTAAATATTCTCTACCGAGAACGCATCATTCACAAAGACCTCAAACCCAGCAACATTTTAATTAACCCGCAAACCAAACAAATCAAATTAATCGACTTTAGTATTGCATCTTTATTGCCACGAGAAACCCAAACCCTGCTTAATCCTAATGTTTTAGAAGGGACACTTGCTTACATTTCTCCCGAACAAACTGGCAGAATGAACCGGGGAATTGACTACCGGACTGATTTTTATTCAGTTGGTGTCACCTTCTACGAATTACTGACAGGAGAGTTGCCATTTCAATCAAATGACCCGATGGAGTTAGTACATTGCCATATCGCCGAAGCAGCACCCTTAGTACACGAAATCAACCCACAAATTCCATATGTACTTTCAGAGATTCTCAGCAAATTGATGGCAAAAAATGCGGAAGACCGCTATCAAAGTGCTTTAGGACTGAAAACCGATCTAGAAAAATGTTTAGATCGGCTTAAAGAAACTGGGGAAATTCAGAGTTTTGAAATTGGGCAAAGAGATGTGAGCGATCGCTTCCTCATTCCCGAAAAACTTTACGGACGAGAAGCTGAAGTATCAATACTGCTGCAAGCATTTGAGCGAGTTAGTCAAGGCGCAACAGAAATGATGCTGGTAGCTGGCTTTTCTGGGATTGGTAAAACAGCAGTAGTTAACGAAGTGCATAAACCGATCGTGCGCCAACGCGGTTATTTTATCAAAGGCAAATACGATCAATTTCAGCGTAACATTCCTTTAAGTGCCTTCGTGCAAGCCTTTCGGGATTTAATGGGGCAATTGGTAAGTGAAAGCGATGCCCAAATCAAACAATGGAAAACTAAGATTTTAGAAGCCCTCGGTGACAGCGGACAAGTTGTTATTGAAGTCATCCCCGAACTAGAAATAATTATCGGTCAACAACCACCAGCTCCAGAATTATCGGGAACACCAGCACAAAATAGATTTAATTTATTGTTTCAAAAATTTATCCAAGTCTTTACCAATGCCTCACATCCCTTAGTGATGTTTTTAGATGATTTACAATGGGCAGATTTGGCATCGCTGAACTTAATGCAGCTCCTCATGGCTGATACGGGATATCTGTTATTAATTGGTGCATACCGCGATAATGAAGTCAACCCCGGACATCCATTGATGTTGACTTTGGGCGAGATACAAAAAAAACAAGCAACGATTAATACGATTACTTTAGTACCATTGAGTCAAGTCACAGTGAATCACTTAGTTGCTGACACCCTGAAATGCTCAAAAAAGTTGGCAGGTAATATTTCTCAACTGATTTATCAAAGAACCAAAGGAAATCCCTTATTTGCTACTCAGTTTCTTAAAGCATTACATCAAGACAATCTCATTCAATTCAATTTTGAATCAGGCTGCTGGCAATGCGATATTATCCAAGTTAACCAGCAGGTGCTTACAGATCATGTTGTATCCTTTATAGCATTGCAATTACAAAAATTGCCGCGATCGACTCAAAATGTATTAAAATTAGCCGCTTGTGTTGGTAATCAGTTCGATCTAGCGATTTTGGCAATTGTTTCGGAACAGTCCGAGATAGAAACTGCTGCTGAGTTGTGGAAAACTTTACAAGAAGGATTAATTTTACCTATTAGTGATCTTTATAAATTTTATCAAGAAAATGATGGCGATAAATTAACGCTAGAGAAGGGAAATACCACTAAACAATTCGCACGATATAAATTTTTACATGACCGAGTACAGCAAGCGGCTTATTCGCTGATTCCCGATTCTCAAAAACAAGCAACTCATCTCAAAATCGGACAATTACTTCGCAAAAATTTATTACAAATAGAACAAGAGGAAAAACTGTTTGATATTGTCGAGCATTTGAATAAAGGAATTAAGTTAATTACTGAACCGAGAGAACAAGAAATGTTAGCTCAACTAAATTTAAAAGCTGGAGGTAAGGCGAGAAATTCTATAGCATACGCGGCAGCAATAACATATTTTCAAACAGGCATCGATCTACTACAAATAAACTGTTGGCAAAGTCAGTATGAATTAGCTTTAAACCTCCATATTGCTGCGGCTGAAGCTAGTTATTTGAATAGTGACTTTGAGGGGATGGAACAGATAGCAACAATTATGTTGCGCTCGGCTCAAACGATTTTAGACAAAATCAAAATTTACGAAATTCAAATTGCAGCGCAAGTTGTACAAAGTAATGTGTTGGAGGCGATCGCTATTGGCAGAAAAGCATTAGAGCAATTGGGGCTTGAACTGCCTACAGAACCCGATCCAGCTAAGACTAGCATAATGCTACAAAGCCTTGCTACCCAACTCGAAGGTAGAAAAATTGAAGACTTGATAAATCTGCCATTAATGACCGATCCTACCGATCGAGCCGCAATGGAATTGATGGCAATGTTGTTTTCACCCATTATCCAAGGAATGCCCGGTTTATTGCCCTTACTGAGTTCGATGATGGTGAATTTATCTCTTCGATCCGGCAATACCGTGGCATCAACAACTGGGTACGGTATTCACGGCATGGTATTGTGTGCTTTCTTGGAAGATCCTTCCGCAGGCTATGCTTTTGGTAAATTGGCTCTAAATTTACTGGAAAAACTTAATATAAAAAAAATTAAATCCGGTGTTATGTCTCTATTTGGTTGCTTTATTCAACATTACCAAGAGCGCTTGGGTGCCACAATCCCGACTCTGAAAGCAGCTTACTATGCTGGCATAGAAACTGGAGATTTTTTACACGCTGGTTTTGCTCTCGGTGGTCACAGTAATGGCAGGTTTTTTAGCGGTGAAGAACTGAATAGTTTTATTCAAGACATGGCTGATTATAGTGTGGCATTGGCTCAGGTGAAACAAGAATCTGCTCGAGTATATGTAAATTTAGGCAAACAAGCAGCAGAAAACTTGATTGAATTAGTCAGTCAACCATATTGCTTGATCGGCAATTCCTATAATGAAACGTTGATGCTAACTAAGCACCAGCAGGATAATGATTTAACAGCGATGGCGCAAGCTTACATCTACAAACTGCTGCTTGCTTACTACTTTGGTAATTATGCAGATGCACGCAACTATATCGACCAAGCGAAACCGTGTTTAATGGCAGTATCGGGATCGATTTTTGTTCCTATTTTCCATTTTTATGCCGCGCTAACTTATCTAGCACTCTTCCCTACCCAACCAGAACCGGAGCAAGCCGAACTGCTTGCTGTTGCTGCCACCCATCAAACGATTCTGCACCAGTGGGCGCACTATGCCACGATGAACCACTTGCATAAATGGTATTTAGTTGAAGCCGAACGCCATCGAGTTTTGGGTGAAAAAGTCGCAGCCAGTGAGTGTTATGACCGAGCCATAAATCTTGCTAGAGAACATCAATTCATCAACGAAGAAGCCCTCGCCAACGAACTAGCAGGAAAGTTTTACTTACAATGGAATAAACAGCGCATCGCTCAAGAATACGCGATTGAAGCTTACTATGGCTATGCTCGTTGGGGTGCAAAAGCCAAAGTCGCTGATTTAGACAAACGCTATCCCCAATTACTTGCTCCCGTATTACAGCAAACTCGTTGTACTCTTTCCACTAACGAAACTATTTTCGCCTTGGGGACTGTTACATCCACCAGTTCGGCTACTTCTAGCAGCAGTGCCTCTGTGGCTTTAGATTTAGCTACCATTCTCAAAGCTTCCCAAGCTATCTCCAGCGAAATCGAACTGTCCAAACTGCTTTCATCGTTGCTTTCCATTGTCATCGAAAATGCGGGGGCAGATAAATGCGTATTAACACTGCTACGAGACGAGCGCTTGCTAATTAAAGGCTCAATTAACAAGGGAAGAAACCCAGTTGTGTTGCAGAGGATTCCTATTGAGGAGAGTCAGGAAATTCCCCTAAAGCTAATTTACAAAGTTAAGCACAACAATCAGGCTGTTGTGCTGGTGAATGCGACAGCAGATCCTACTTTAGCCAACGATCCGTATATCATGCGCCAGCAGCCGAAGAGTATCTTGTGCAGTCCGATTTTGCATCAAGGCAAGTTGATGGGCATTTTATATCTGGAAAATAGTTTAGCAATAGGAGCATTTACGAGCGATCGCGTCGAACTCCTGAATCTACTTTGCGCTCAAGTCGCAATTTCCCTAGAAAATGCCCGATTTTACGAACAAGCCCAACAAATGCTAGTAGAACTGCGTGCCAGCAAAGCCCGCTTTCAAAAGCTAGTGGATAATCTTCCTGGCATAATTTACCAGATTTGCCTGGCTCCTGATGGTTCTGTTTCAATTCCCTACGTTAGTCCAGGCTGCGCCGCTCTATATGAAGTGTCACCCCAAGATTTCTTGGCAGGCATCACAAATTTTCGGATGCTCGAGCATCCAGACGATCGCCGATCTCTGACTGAGGCGTTCATCCATTCTGCCGAGACTCTCACGCCTTTTGAGCAGGAATGGCGCATTATTACGACCTCTGGCACTGTGAAATGGGTGCAGGCGGCATCACGACCGGAACGGCAGGCCGACGGCTCGATCGTCTGGGATGGCGTGATGATGGATATTAGCGATCGCAAAATTGCAGAACTTGCCTTCGAGCAAAAATCAGTGGAATTAGAACAAGCATTACACAACTTGCAAAACGCCCAATTACAAATCGTCCAAAGTGAGAAAATGTCGGCTTTAGGTAATTTAGTAGCTGGTGTGGCGCATGAAATGAATAACCCCCTTGGCTTTATTGCTGCCAGTCTCCAAGAAACTAAACCTACGATTGCCGAGTTGCTCGAACACTTGCAACTCTATCAAGAAACTTTCCCCAACCAGAGCGAGCCAATTATCGACCATGCCGAAGAAATCGATCTGGAATATACCTTGGAAGACTTACCTAAGATAATGGATTCCATGTCTATGGCCTGTGAAAGGCTGCAAAATATCAGTACCAGCCTCTGCACTTTCTCGCGTGCGGATCGAGATTATAAAGTTCCTTTCAACATTCATGAAGGCATTGATAGTACGCTTTTAATTCTCAAACATCGCCTCAAAGCTAATCACAAACGTCCTGCCATTGAAGTGATTACCAACTATGGAGATTTACCGATGGTCGAGTGTTTGCCGGGACAAATAAATCAAGTATTTATGAATATTATAGCTAATGCGATCGATGCTTTGGACGAATCCAATGCCGGGCGAACTATAACAGAAATCAAGGCTCATCCCAATCGAATTATCATTCAAACATCGGTGGAAAATCAGTTAGTAAAAATTGCCATTGCCGATAATGGTAGTGGCATGAATAAATCGGTCAAAGAAAAGATATTTGACCAGTTATTTACAACCAAAGCAGTCGGGAAAGGAACGGGATTGGGATTGGCGATCGCTAAGTCTATCGTTGTCGAAAAACATGGCGGTGCAATTCACGTTAATTCTACATTGGGGGAAGGAAGTGAATTTGAGATAGTGTTACCTATTACTGAATAAAAGTAGAAGATATTCTTCATTATTGGAGATTTGAGACTGAATAACTGGCAAGGAAAGATGATTTAATGATGGGGAAGTCGGACCTACAGTTGCATTTTTTTAAACTGGTATCTGAAGTAAAAGTTTGAGGAGGAAGAATGACAAAAGTTATTCCTTTTTCCTTCTTGCTTATTTCCTTGGTCGAGTTTGACCGAGAGAATCCAGGATACAAGCCCCCGGATTCATTCCTTCGCAGACTCAGGACGAAAAAATAAAAAATCTGTATCGAAAAACCAGCCTCCGAATTTATCCGTGGGGTCAATGCTTCAATTCTTTAATCTAAAATATAAAATCTAAAATCGATTGACTTTCTTGAGTCCGCTCGACTAATTTCTATTTAAAAAAATCCATAATAACGAAATTAGATTGCCGATCGAGCATTATACCAGCCCCGATCGCAACTGCAGACACGAGCAAAACTTCCAGCGCCCCTTCGGCAGATTGCCAAAATCTCAATTATGCTAACCTAGGCAAGCAGCAATCCCTTGTCACGAAGGCGATTAACATAATTTCAAACAATTTATTTTATTGAGGACCGGTGTATCCCGTATGGCAAACCTGATCGGCACAGACAGCAACGACTTTATTCTAGGAACTCCGCTGGGCGATCGAATTCGCGCCTTAGATGGCGATGACACGCCCCTGGGTGCGGGAGGAGATGACACCCTAGAGGGCGACGGCGGCAACGACCAGCTTCTTGGAGCGGACGGAGCAGATTCGTTGCTTGGCGGTGAAGGAAATGACGAACTCATTGGCAACCAAGGGCGCGATTTTGCTTCCGGCGGGAACGGCGACGACTCGATTCGCGGCGGTTTGGGCAACGACATCCTCGAAGGCAACGACGGGATAGACAGCGTGGTGGGAGACGCTGGGGACGACTTAGTTTTTGGCAACGGAGGCTCTGATGTGATTGCCGGGGGTACTGGCAACGACACCCTCACAGGGAATGACGGCGACGATTCCGTGTTCGGGAATGCTGATGATGACTTTCTCTACGGGAATTTTGGGAACGATTCTCTCAACGGTGGCAGTGGTAGGGATCAAATGTTGGGCGCTGAGGGCAACGATTATTTGACCGCCAGCGACGGCGACGACACTTTGTACGGCAATGCCGACAACGATTCGCTCTTCGGAGATGCTGGTAATGACCAGATATTCGGTGGGAAGGCTGACGATACAGCTTTTGGCGGCAGCGGTTCCGATACCCTTCGCGGCGATGAAGGCGACGACTCGGTACTGGGAGATGAAGGTAATGACTTCCTGTTTGGCGGCAAAGGTAATGATGGTATAGACGGCGGTTTTGGCGATGACTCCTTGGCTGGAGGTATCGGCGACGATACCATTTTGGGAGGTTTCGGCAATGACAATTTATTTGGGGCAGAGGGTAATGATTCTCTGATCGGAGGTGAGGGTTCGGATACTCTGATTGGCGGCAGCGGCAGCGATGTCTTTGGATTGGGAGCCGGGCCTGGCAGTTTGGCTTTAATTACTGATTACAATGACACGGAGGATTTCTTTGGACTGCCGAGCAATTTATCTTTCGCTCAACTGCAAGTTCGCCAAGGTAACGGTGCCAATGTCAGGGATACAGTAATTACGACGCTCGATGGCAAGCTTTTAGCAATTTTGACAGACACTCCGGCCGCTCTGATCGAGGCGAATGATTTTATCGCTGTGACTGGGACAGTTACCCCCAGACCAACCACCATTACAACTACAACTACAACTACAGTTACCAGCACAACTACAGATCCAACTCTAACTCCAACTCCGACTGAGACGCCGACTCCGACTCCGACTCCGACTCCGACTCCGACTCCGACTCCGACGCCGACTCCGACGCCGACTCCGACTCCGACTCCGACGCCGACTCCGACGCCGACTCCAACTCCGACTCCGACTCCGACTCCGACAGCAGCACCGACCCCGACGCCAACTCCAACTCCGACAACAGCACCGACCCCGACTCCGACAGCAGCACCGACCCCGACTCCGACAGCAGCACCGACTCCGACGCCGACAGCAGCACCGACTCCGACGCCGACAGCAGCACCGACCCCGACTCCGACTGCTTCTTCGAGGATTCCAACTCCGCCGACAGTTAGCGTGCCTGATTCGCCTCTGCTATCAATTAGTTCGATTCCCCCGACTCCCAGACTATTGCCAATGCCGGGTCAGACGCCGATATTCCCGACGGCGGTGCCGAACCCGATACCTTTTCCTACACCTGTTCCTACACCTTTCGGGTTCTAGGTGCGATCGCGCAGCTCCGTGATGAGTGATGAGTTAATGTAAAACTCACTAAACTCATCACTCAAAACTATTTAACATCCTGGGGAGTTTCGGCCGAGTCTTCTGGCGACTCGGCTGGAGAATCTTCTAGGGGAGATAATTGTTGGGTGTACCCCAAGAGCGATCGAAGTTTCATGCGGTGGATGTAAGGCCAGCCGCCATTGGCTTCAATATTCCTGAGCAGTTTGTAAAGTGCTTGGCGGTTGTCGGGAAAAGACGCTTGAAACAAACCGTCGCGAATTTCCCGGTGCGAAGCTTCCAGTGTCCGCAGCAGGGCCAAAAGCAGCAGGCTGTCTCCCTGACAATTTTCGGCTAAAGTCCGAATCGCCTCTGTCACTGATTGCATTTGAGACTGCAAATTTTCTGACTCTAAATCTTTGCCGTTGTCCATACCGCTGCTTCCTTTGAAATCTACAAGGCCTTTGTCCCCAGCCTTTTGGTCAACCGACTAATCGAGCTAGTCGCGATCGCCATTCGGGGTCATAAGCAAAGTAACTTAAGTAGGTTGACTTAAGCAATATTAATTTGCAGTCCAAGTCAGGAAAAGAGCACCACCCGTCGTACCATGTGTATTGGGCTGCGATCGGAACATGATTGAGAAATCATAAGTTCTTGCTTATTTTCACGCCGCACTAGCTTGATTGTTTGAGTCAATGCCGGTGTCGGTGAAGCGAGGGATCAGGATCTAAATGCTGCCCGAAGCGCTGGCCTAGCCTGCCGGCGGGCAATTATATTTTGCTCGAAGTAGGGCTTTTTCTTAATATAATCCGATGTTGGATATTGAGGTTTGCAATGAAATATCGTGCTTTAATTGTTGCACTTTTAGCATTTTGCATGAGTGCGCTGGTTGCTTGTTCTTCTGCTCCTGACACGACGGTGGCGACTACCGAGTTGCTCACCTACGACCAGATTAGAGGTACTGGCTTGGCTAATAACTGCCCTAGCTTGGCAGAAACTTCTCGGGGATCGATCCCCATCGAAGCGGGCGCCACCTATAAACTGACTGGTTTGTGTTTGCAGCCTACAACTTATTTTGTGAAGGAAGAACCAGCAAACAAACGCCAAGAAGCGGAATTTGTGCCTGGTAAATTGCTGACACGGTTCACGTCGAGCATTGACCAAGTTCAAGGTACGCTCAAGGTCGATACTGACGGTACTCTGACTTTCACAGAAGAAGACGGCTTGGATTTTCAAGCTATTACGATTCAGTTACCGGGCGGAGAGCAAGTACCTTTCTTGTTTACCATTAAACAGCTAGTGGCCAGTTCCGAACCGGGAGTGGTTGCTATCAATACTTCCACCGATTTGCGAGGGGAGTTTAACGTTCCTTCTTACCGCAGCGCAGGCTTTTTAGACCCTAAAGCTCGCGGGGTAGCGACTGGCTACGACAATGCTGTGGCGCTTCCGGCTAGTGACAATTCCAAACGCGTGCGGGCTAATGTTAAGGTGGCTGACACTCGCGCCAAGGCGGGCAAAATTTCTCTCCAAGTTGCTAAAGTTAACAGCGGCACTGGCGAAATTGGCGGGATTTTTGAGAGTACGCAGCCTTCTGATACTGATTTGGGAGCTAGACCCGCTCTGGACGTGAAAATTCGGGGTTTGTTTTATGCTCGCATTGAGCCTTCTGTGTCATAAAATTGGGTTTCAGGATCGATCGAACTTGAGCAGTTTTTTGCCCTAGAGCTACTGCTCACCCTTCATTAGCCAACAGTCTTGAGCAACATAACTTAGGACTGTTGACTAATGACTAAATTTATGATTTAATTTGCATGAATACCAAGTTATTTATTTGGCATTTTTAATTAATTAAAGTATTGTATTAAAACAGCCTTAAAATTGTCATTTACTTTTAAAAAATTCCGGTTAAATTCTGGCTTGTGCCGAAGGTCTTCTGCCGGATCAAGTTCTGCCTTCTGTCGAAAAACTTTCGGATAATCCAGCTAAATCCCAGCACCTTCCGAAATTTAAACAGGTGTGTCCGCTATCACACCTATTAAGTGCTAGGATTACACTACCTAAAAGTGAATTTTTTTAGACTAGATTGGAAACTAGATCTAAAGCAAGCTCAGTCCTCTGCTCTACCCACCCTTATGCCACCATGTCTACCACAGTGCCGAACGAGCTAAAAAGCGAAAATTTGCAATTGTTGCGCGAGTATCAACTTTCGGGATCGAATGAAACCCGCAATCAGTTAGTTAAACTGAATATCGGGCTGGTGAGAAAAGAAGTTTATCACTGGATAAACCAGTGCGGTGAAAGCTACGACGATTTGCTGCAAGTCGGGTGTATTGGGTTGATCAGGGCGATCGAGCGGTTTGATATCGCCAAGGGACACGCTTTTAGTTCCTTTGCAATTCCCTACATACGGGGTGAAATTCAACACTACTTGCGGGACAAAAGCCCTTCTGTGCGATTTCCCCGCCATTGGCAGTCCCTCGAACGCAAATCAGTCGCAGCAATCAAAGATTTGCAGGTGCAGTTAAACCGCAAACCTACGGATGCTGAAGTAGCAGCAGTCCTTGAGGTTTCTGTGCAAGAATGGCAAGAAATTAAGTTGGCCCATCTCAACCGATCGCCTCTGAGTTTGGACGCGCCGATGCAAGATGAAGATGAGGGGGCGACTTGTCTGGGAGAATTGGTTCCCGATAGCAAGTATCGGAGTTTTCAGTTGGCGCAAGAGGATCAAATTCGCGTACAGCAAGCTTTGGCTATGTTGGAACAACGTACTCGCGAGATATTGGAGTTTGTGTTTCTCTACGATTTGACGCAGAAAGAAACGGCTGAACGGTTGGGTATCAGTGCGGTGACTGTTTCTCGGCGAGTTAAGAAGGGGCTGGATTTGCTGAAAGAAATCATGACGAAACAGCTTTAGTCAGCAGTCATGAGTCATTAATCATTGGTCATTGGTCAGCCGTAGTTATACCAATTCTGAAAAGTAGTGCTAGATATCAATTATCAGCTATCGCCTGTAAGGAAACGGCACTGCCGTGTCCGGCAGGTGGTAAGAGCGAATGAACGATAATTTATATATAGCCATCCTAAATCATTTGTGAATTTCTTACTCCCGAACCGCGGGTTCGGGGAGAGCTGGGGTGGGGTAAAAAATTTACGACTCCTGTAAGGATTGCTATAGGACAATTACTGTAGCAAGACTTTTTAAAATGGGTATTAGTCAACAATCAGCAGTAGTCAGTCAACAGTCAATAGTCAACAGCCATCGGTAATTAGTCAGTGGCTACCAAGAACAAATAGCAAATGACTAATGACTAATGACTAATGACTACTAACTAATTTTTAGATGCTGCGGACAAATTTATCCAGCCTTTCTACAGCTTTTTTAATTGTGCTTAAATCGGTGGCGTAAGACAAGCGAATATGGTCGTCTGCACCAAAAGCAATCCCCGGAATAACGGCTACTTGCTGCTGTTCTAAGAAAGCGTCGCAAAATTCCAGAGAATTCAATCCAGTCTTGCTGATGTTGACAAACATATAGAAAGCACCGTCTGGTTTAATACAGCTAATCCCAGGGATAGCATCGAGTAATTCAAATATTACCTGACGCCTTTGGGTAAAAGCTAGACGCATTGTTTCGACAGACTCTTGACTGCTTTCCAAAGCTGCGATCGCCCCGTACTGTGCAAAAGTACACACATTTGAGGTACTGTGACCTTGAATCGTGCCGGTAGCTTTGATTAATTCGATCGGTCCGGCCAAATAACCGACTCGCCAGCCTGTCATCGAGTAAGCTTTAGCAAAACCGCTGCTGATTAGGGTGCGATCGAAGATTTCTTTGCCTAGGGAACCGATGCTGACGTGTTGAGCGCCGTCATATATAATTTTTTCGTAAATCTCGTCAGCAACGACTAAAATATCTCGATCGACTATCACTTCGGCCAATGCTTTGAGTTCCGCCGGAGTATAAACCATTCCCGTCGGGTTAGAGGGCGAATTCAGTACAAATAACTTGGTTTTGGGAGTAATCGCTCGACTCAGTTGTTCCGGTGTAATTTTATATCCTGTAGAAGCATCAGTCTGTACAATTACTGGCTTGCCGCTGGCGAGTTTCACCATTTCTGGGTAGCTTAGCCAGTAGGGAGCCGGAATAATTACTTCTTCTCCAGGCTCGATCAGAGCCATCATCAGATTGTAGAGGGAATGCTTGCCACCGTTGGTGACAATGATATTTTCCGGTTGATAGTTGAGATTATTGTCATCGCGGAGTTTGCGGGCGATCGCAGCTTTTAACTGCGGTTCCCCAGCCACAGGACCGTACTTAGTCTTCCCCTCGTCTAAAGCTTGTTTTGCCGCTGCTTTAACGTGTTCGGGGGTATCAAAGTCTGGTTCTCCCGTACTCAAACTACAGACATCAATCCCTTCGGCCTTCATGGCTTTAGCCTTAGCGGCGATCGCCAAGGTTATAGAAGGAGAAACCTCACCCACTCGTGCTGCCAACTTAATCATTGGATTTTAGATATTAGATTTTTGACTTTAGATCATAGGGTGACAAATCTTGATATTCAACCCTGTTGTTAGGAAATTATGACATTTGTTTACATATAGTAAATCTAAAATCTAAAATCTAAAATCTAAAATCTAAAATTTAAAATCGATTGACATTATTATTGTACCATTTTTGATGCCTCATTACCCTCAACGCCGATCTGCAAGCTTATGGATCTCAAATCTCTGATTCGCGACATTCCTGATTTCCCCAAGCCGGGAATTCTGTTTCGAGACATTACAACTTTGCTGCGCGACCCGCAAGGGCTCAGTTACACCATTGACAACTTAGCCGAAAAATGCTCTGCAATGTCTGCTGACTATGTGGTGGGCATGGAATCGCGCGGCTTTATCTTTGGCGCGCCTTTGGCTTATAAAATGGGAATAGGCTTTATTCCTGTCCGCAAACCGGGGAAACTACCCGGTGCGGTTCATTTTGCTGAGTACGAGTTGGAGTACGGTGTCGATCGACTGGAGATGCACCGAGATGCGATGACATCCGGCAGCCGGGTGCTGATTGTGGACGATTTAATCGCCACTGGCGGAACAGCGGCTGCGACGGCTAAGTTGTTAGAGCAAGCTGGCTGCGAGCTTGTCGGTTTTGCTTTTATCATTGAATTGCAGGGTTTGGGCGGCAGGCAGAAATTGCCCGATGTGCCGATCGTCACGCTAGTGGAATATTAGTTAGTTCACTGTTAATTACTCGTTGTGGTAAGGTGCGCAGTGCGCACCCTACATCTTACTAAGGATACCAGTTATAAAAAATAATGCAAATGTAGGCACCCTCCCAACCTGGTAGTTATCACTCATTCACAAATCTAAAATCTAAAATCTAAAATCTAAAATAGCATGACTTCTCTTAAGTTAAATCGGAATTGGCGAGCGTTGAATTCTCTGTTTGGCAACGAGACATTTACTTATGTTTTAAAGCGACTGTTGCAGGCACTTTTAACGCTATTTTTGGCTTCGATGCTTTGTTTTGCAATTATTGAGCTAGCACCGGGCAATTACTTGGATACTTTGAGCCAAAATCCGAAGATTTCGCCGGAGACACTCAAGCAACTCGAACAGCAGTTCGGCTTAGATAAACCAGCGATTGTGCAGTATTGGCTGTGGCTGCAACAAATTGTGACGCGGGGGAATTTTGGCACGAGTTTTGTGTATCAGCGATCCGTAGCTTCGCTGCTGTGGGAACGGGTACCGGCGACGTTATTAATGGCGATCGCATCTTTGTTGGTGACGTGGGCGATCGCGATTCCCTTGGGAATTGTCGCCGCCGTCAATCAAAACCGCACAGTCGATCGAGTTCTGCAAGTAGTCAGCTACACGGGACAGGGATTTCCGAGCTTTATCACAGCGTTGCTGCTGCTATTTTTTGCTCAGAATACTTCGCCTCTGTTTCCCGTCGGAGGAATGACAAGTATTGACCATGCAGACTTACCTTGGTGGGGTCAAATCCTCGATTACGGCTGGCACTTAATTTTGCCAACTGTCGCCCTCAGCCTTACTGGTTTTGCGGGTTTGCAAAGATTGATGCGCGGACAATTGTTGGACGTGCTGCGTCAAGATTATATCCGAACAGCACGGGCGAAAGGTTTGCCGGACGATCGAGTAATTTACATTCATGCTTTGCGAAATGCTGTTAATCCGTTAATTACCCTATTGGGTTTTGAGTTTGCTAGTTTGTTGAGCGGTGCGTTTATTGCCGAATATTTCTTTAATTGGCCGGGTTTGGGAAAGCTGACTCTGGATGCGGTGAACAATCAAGATTTGTATTTAGTAATGGCAAGTTTGATGATGGGTGCGACGATGTTGATTGTGGGGAATTTGTTGGCAGATTTACTGCTGAAAGCTGTCGATCCTCGAATTAAGCTGGAAGATTTGAAATAGAAGAGTTCACTCAGCGATCGGATGTCAATTGTCACTCAAATTTTGTC
>NZ_JAUBQU010000266.1:0-2184 GCF_036701435.1 Microcoleus sp. Pol12A5 | reverse complement strand
GCTATTTTTACCAACAGGGGATGAGGGCTATAAGTCAGATTCAATCTAGCTCCTAGCCATCCTTGTCACCCCCCCAGATAGCAATCCTAAATCATTATCATGATTGTGATACAATTATATGCAATACTAGATCGTGACCATAAAAAAATGAATAACTTACAACTGCAACAAAAAGATAGGCAAAAAAATAGATTGTTTAGAATCTTTCATTAAAAGCGATATCGATGCAATAGAACTAAAACGAGCAATAGCTGTAAGGATGGCGCTCTCAGGTAATATATACCATGAAATCAGCAATATTTTAGGTGTAAGTAATTTTTTTATTGGTTATTGGAAAAAACAATTTAAAACCAAAGGCATCGCCGGAATCAAACTAGGACATAAAGGGTCAAAAGGGTATTTAACAGCTCGACAAAATACTGAAGTAATCGAGTGGTTAAAGGATAAAGAATATTGTAAGTCTAATGAGATGTTACTTATTTAGATAGATAGAGAATTTGGTGTAATATATAAATCAAAACAGAGTTACTATGAACTTTTCAACCGGGCAAAAATTAGTTGAAAAAAACGTAAGGATTCAGGTCTGAAAAATGGGAATGAGCTCAGGCCGAGGAAAGTCACAAGAATGGGCATTTATAGCCTCACGGAAAAAAGTCATTACTGAACGAGCTTGAAAACGACAGGTTTGAATCACACTCAATAGATTAGCCGTTTCCTCAAATCGTTTCATCGAACGAGAGCCGCCAGAAACTTTCCGCTTAGTTACAGAAGGCCGTAAAGAACGTTCGGCTTTATTATTATCAGGAGGAACCGAGGGGTCAGAGAGAAAATACCACCACTGTTGAGCCTTATCCCGTAAGGATTTGAGCAACAAACCTGCCGCATAACCCACAAGGTTCAACCAACTGGCCAAAGCCTGATTCAATCGTATTTTGAAATCCTGAACCCACGAGTCGTAGGTGAGTCGATCCTTAGTCTTTCGCCATGACTCATGGGCCCTAAAAGCTTCATTAATTAATGACAGAAATATTTGAGCGACTGCTGCATTATTGTTGCCAGGAAGTTCCAGCACTTTCTTGAAATGTCGCCGTAAATGGGCCAGACACTTCTGTTGAGCTGCGACTTTCACGCCATTATAAACACTGAAATCATCTGAGCTTAAGACTCCTGCAAATTCTTTGCTCAGCATGGTTTCTAGTTCCACGCGCCCCCTGGTATCTGCGGCATGAAATAAACAGAATCCTTCTCCACTAGCCGTCCACAGCCATTCTTTAACTCCCATGACACACCAAGGGGTTTCATCTACATGAATGTTTGATTGCTCTTGGGCCCATTCCCACAGTGCTTTAATCGCTGGCTTGACTGCTGCTGCTACTCGTTGATTGGTTTTTTGGAGTGTTCCCACTCCCACTTCTATCCTGCCAAGTTCCCATAACAATTCAGTCAGGTTTTCGTAGGAAAGATGTCCATAATTTCCCAGCCAGACTAAGAGTGCTTGAAGATTAACGCTCAAGTCTTGTCCTGGAATTATTCCGCTTGGTGGTTCTCCTCTGACTACTGCACCACATTCGAGGCATTTGCACGATTGTGTTTGATATTCAACAACTTCGATTGGTTTGGCGACTAGACTTGCTACTTGCTGTCTATGGATGTTAATTACTTCACTTAATTCTTGAGAGCCACAATTGAGACAGATGCTGGGTGAGCTAATTTCGGTTCTGTCTACTCGCCCAAACCCTTTGCGGGTTTTCCCCTGATGACCTGGTTGTCCACCTGGTTTCTTTTTCTGGTCTTCTTCTGTTTTGACTGTTGGTTTCTCTGGTTTTTGGATGAGATCCGTTGATGGGGGCTTTGATGAAGTTTTACTGGTTGTTCGACCTTTTCCCGTAGCAATAGCTAGTTTTTCTTGCAATTCTTCAATAATTTTTTGCAGCCCCAGTACCATTTCTACCAGTTCAGCTTGGCTCAACTGCTCGATTTCGGTTTTTTTCTGCTCTCTGGTAGCTGGGGACTTTTTCATTCGTTTATTTTACCAGATGCCGTCACTTAAGTTTTTTTGACCTGAATCCTTACAAAAAAACTCAAAAAACCAATCCTAAATTTGATAACTGGAGTTTAGACTAAATAAGCCTTAAAGCGTTATGTGTCTCAACCCCAGAACGTTTATTTAGCAACGGCAACGGT